>DUJH01000047.1:23543-25054 GCA_013329905.1 Candidatus Thalassarchaeaceae archaeon
CCGCCGCCCGCGATTTGGGCATCGATGGCGGCGCGGAATGCGCGAGTTGTATTTTCGACCTCGGGCATGAATGACTGGCCCCCCTTACCTGGGATTACAGACATCACGAGGACTAGGTCGAGGTCTGCGAGGTATGGCAGAATTGCCTCCGCGGGTGTGTCAGGATTGAGGACTAAGCCGGCTTGGCAATCAGCCGCATGAAGATTGGTGATTAGTGCGGCTGGGTCATCAACTGCTTCGATGTGGGCGATTACCAAATCAACTCCCGCATCGACGTATTGGGACCAACTGTCTTCTGCATTAGTGATCATCAGATGACAGTCGATGAAAACATCAGGGCCGAGCCTATCGCGCACCGATCGAATCAGCGCTGGCCCGAATGTGATCGTCTTATTGACGACCCAATTGCCATCCATCACATCCATGTGCATCCAATTGATTCCGGCTTCGACAGCCTCTTCGAGGGTCTCGCCGAGCCGAGCGAAGTCGGCTGTCAGAATACTCGGTGCGACCTCCACAATACTCCCCTCACACCGTGCGACTCGCATTAGGTTCTCAACAGTTGGGCTCAAGCATTCGTGATAGGATTCATAGGACGCCGATGCAGCGAAGGATTCCTAGGGCGATAGAATGGGTAGAGTGATCAATGCTGGTGATGCTGATTTCGAGGCTGTGACGAAGAGCGATGAGTGGGTGATTGTTGACTTCTGGGCCCCATGGTGCGGACCATGCAAGATGATTGCGCCTATGCTCGAACAGGTCGCTGGCGAGCGCGAAGTTACCGTAGCTAAGGTCAACACTGACGTCAACCCCCTCTCTGCTGGACAGTTCGGCATCCGTGGTATCCCTGCCCTTCTCCTATTCCACAACGGAGAGCTCATAGATCGGCAGACTGGTGCAATGCCTAAGCCGATGTTCGACCAATGGTTGAACCGTCACATGAGTTAATCGGGAGAATCACGAAGTTTGCGAGCACGCTCTTCGAGCGGCGCTCCGACTTCTCTCAAGAGGCGGGAGCGGAGCGCTTCATGCAGCCACATACCACTCTCCAGTTCTAGCATGAGGCCACGGGTGACGAGGGCTTCTGGCGGCGTTCCATCGTATCCCGCGGCTGCTGCCAGATTCTCCCATGGAATTGGTCGGTCAGCGACCGCGAGCAGGGCCAGCAATTCTCTGTGGTCAGCTGGAAGAACATCGAGAATCTCCTCATCAAGGAATCGCAACCAATCATCGTGCAGAGTTTTGCCGTAGAGTTCGAGCAATTCCACAGCAAGAGGGTGTCCTCCAGTGGCGCGATGGATTTCCTCGGCTGGCGCGTCAGAAGGTAGTTCGATGGATTCGAGCCAGGCGGCAATCTCCTCGAGAGAGAGACCGGTGAGGCGGAGTTCGACGACGCGACCGCGAGTATGCACATCGCGTCGGTCATAGAATGCGAGATTGGTTCTAGAGATTAGTAGCAGACGCATGCTGGTCGATTCGGCGACTTGGAGTAAGGCTCCGAAGAGATAATC
>DUJH01000047.1:25282-27173 GCA_013329905.1 Candidatus Thalassarchaeaceae archaeon
CGGCGACTCACGCTTACTCTCCTCATCAGTCAAATGTGCGGTTAAACGGCGGCGTAGTAGGTCGATATCGAGTCGTGCTCCCGGCTTGAGAGGGAGCGCTTCGAGGACTCCGTAGGGGTCCTGGCCATCTTCATCAGAACTGATTTCGAGCCTGTGGAGCAGGCTCGTCGCAATACCCAGTGTGGTGTCCCACGGCTGACATGGATAGTACATCACTGAAAGTTCGGAACGATTCTCCAAAGCGTGTGTAAGCCAATGACTGGTCAGAGTTGTCTTTCCGCAACCGGCGATGCCAGAAATCACCGCCATCGAGGCATCTCCCGAGAACCATTCGTCGAGAGTTCCGACCTCTTCCTCACGCCCGTGAACAGTTCGGGTCTCAGGTGGCCTTGTGTGATATGTCGAATGCGCTCCGGCCAGTAATTTGAGTGATCCCGGAGCGACTTTTTTCTCACTTTCAGCCCGCACGATTGCACCAAATCGAATGTCACCGAAGTTCAGCACTCCCTCGTGCTGCGCGTGCATAAGCACCTGAAGCAAGGTCAAACCTGTCTCAAGCCGAGCGCCAGCCTCATCAGCCCGAATTTCCAGAAGATTCCCATCGCGCTCGCGAAGCAAAACCTTCGTCTCACGCAATTCAGGTAAGCGACGAGTAATCTGTTCGCGCCCCTCATCGGTCAGCTGCCAAGTCTTCTGCCGCCTTTCATCACCGCGAATAACACGGGTGTGTTCGCTAACCATACCATCGAGGTCGAGATTACGCATTGCACGCGAGACATTCGGGGGATGAAGCGCGCAAATCTCAGCGATTCCGGGCCGAGTTACCTCACGGTTGACGAGATAGTGATCAGCCTGGTGATCTTGCTCCCAGAGGTGCAAGAGAATTCGATCGGCAACAGCGATGTTCACCTTACTCTCAGGGTGCGCCATCGAGTCACTCCTCCACGACACATTGAGGATATGGATCGGACATCATTGGTGGCATGAACAAATCATCACAGCTCCGCTCTACCGTCGATAACGAGAGAATGCTCGTCGCACCAACACCAACCGTCACAGGTTGCATCGAAACGGGGCTCGGAATGTAGTCCTCGCCAGTCTGGGAGATGATCAAATGGATTCCATCGCCGGCAGGAATCAATACATCCATGCCAAAGAATTCCATCTTTGCATTCACCGTCTCACCAGGCCCGAGCACCTCACCATCCTTGCCACCCGCGTGGAATCTTAGATCCATCACAGCGTGCCCAAGATGCATTCCAGTGCTCGCCTGAACCATCTCAACAAACAGATGACCGCTTGTCGAGAAAGCCGACACCGTCGCATCGACGTGGAAGGTGGGTGTGCCGACAATCCTCGTATCTTCATCGAAGAAAGGACACTCCATACGTAGGCTCGATGACGAAGTAATCGTCTCTCCGCCACCAATAATAGAACACTCATCCATCCCAAAACGTAGCCAATCTTGTTCGGCTGGCGGATAAGTTCCCTCGACTCGCCAGCCGCCCATATTGTCCTGAACTTCAGCTATCAGCCGAGGTTGTGGCCCCTCGTCTTTGAGATAGAAATCGAACCACTCGAGTAGGTCGTCAGCCCAATCCCAGCGCAAAGTGAATGGGAATGCTTCACCGCCGCGACCGCTTGAAAGTCCCTGATGCCCACTGAGGCGGTCGGGGTAATCGTGCCCCCACTGACCGTAGAGCCCCTTGACGTCGAAGCCTGCGTCCTGCATCATTCGATGGACAGGGAAGGCCATGTGGGGGTCGACATTCCAATCTTGCAGTCCGTGGATAATGTAGACCGAGCCAGCGTAGTTCTGCATCGCGCGCGTGAGGAAGTGTCGCTCCTGCCAATAATCAGAGCCCATCCAAGCGAGGTTGTCGCCAGTGAC
>DUJH01000047.1:27400-42613 GCA_013329905.1 Candidatus Thalassarchaeaceae archaeon
TCTCCCGAATCACCGTCTAAGCCGAAGCTTCCGTACACGCCGTTGTGCATGATGGCGCCGCGTGCTTCCATGCTACCATTGCGCCACATGAGATCCTGTACGCCGATTAATCCGGACATCGGCACGATGGTCTTGAGATATTCAGATCCCATCGCTGCCGCCTCCCAAGGTGTAGAGCCGTCGTAGGATTTTCCGATGATGCCGACAGCACCGTTGGAGAAGGGTGCTGTTCCGAGGTATTCGACGGCCGCATGGATTCCTTCTTGCTCGTCGAGTCCCATGAGATCCATGCAATGATTGGAGTCTCCTGTACCAAAGACGCTGACCTGAGCGACTCCGAATCCGTGCGGGACGAAATTCTCGATGAGGAATCGACCGAGTCGGTTAGCAGGAGTCAGTGCATCGACATCGCCGTCGTTGTAGTAAGGACCAATCTCGGCGATGATGGGGACTTTGCATTCTTCTGGAAGTTCTGCCGCATCGTAATCGCAACCTTCGATTTGCGGCAGCCAGAGTCCCAGGTGGACTTCAGCGTCACCAGTTACGCCAGCGCCACCATCGGTCAGAGTGATGGCGGGTACTGAGACGTAGATGGATCGCACTGTATCGATGCCGTGACTGCCGTTGTTTGAGACGCGACTGAATACGTCGCCATTCTCGTATGTCATCTGCTCGCGATCTTCGACTGGCGGCAGCCAATGGTCTGAATCGTTAGAACCGCCGCCAATGACATCACTGCCAAAGCATCCCGAAAGCATCGGGGCTACGAAAAGCAACACGAGAACTAGGCTCGTTGTGGTGCGAGACACGCGCTTCGCGCGTCTTGGCACACTCAAGAGAGTTCTGCCGCTTGGTGTGAAATCTTCAGATGCGTTAATTTCCCAAGGTTAAGGGTTGAAACACCCGAAATGGAGGAGGTTACCTGTCGTTTAGGAAGGGGAGCCAGCCAAATCGAAGGGTTTGATGTGGGAAAGTATCTCCGCGGCCCTATGGATGCCTACGAGGAACTCCTCTCGCGAATGAAAGGTATGGATTTGATTAGTCAAATTGGAAGCCTAGTCAGCTGGGATCAGGAAGTAATGATGCCCCCAAAGGCCGCCGCTCTTCGCGGCGAGCAACTTTCCTGGATTTCGAAGACCGGTCATGAGAAAATGACCGACCCGCGAATCGGGGAGTTGCTCGATGAATTGGAAGCACGCGATGACCTCAACGAGGTTGAAGCGGCAAACATCCGCCTCGCGCGCGATAGTTACGATAAGGCGACGAAACTCCCGACCGAGTTCGTCGGCGAAATGGCCAAGCTTCAGGTAAAGTGCCAAATCTCCTGGACTGAAGCACGAGCCAAGGATGATTTCTCGATCTTCCGAGACGACCTCGCAAAGATGATCGAGATGTGCCGTCAAAAGGCGGACTATCTCGGCTATGATGAATTGCGTTACGACGCTCTGCTAGATCTATACGAATCTGGTCTGAGCGTCGCCCGTCTCGACCCGCTTTTCGCTGGACTACGAGACAATGTAGCACCTCTCATCAAGGCTGTAGTTGAATCAGGAAAGCGCCCAAACATGGCCTTCGTCGAAGACAATAAATGGAGTCAAGCCGGCCAGGAAGCACTCTCACAGGCCGTCTCCGAAGCCATCGGCTTCGACTTTCAAGCCGGTCGTCGCGACGCATCAACACACCCATTCTGCGGTGGCCCAAACCCAGACGATGTTCGATGGACAACTCGTTACTCAGACGACGACCCATTCGGCTCGCTATACGGGTCAATGCACGAAACTGGGCACGGTACCTACGAGCAGGGGCGACCGCGAGAACTCGATTTCCAGCCAGCCGGCAAGGCGGCCGGTCTCGGCGTTCACGAGAGTCAAAGCCGACTGTGGGAGAACCAGATTGGTCGAAGTCGAGAGTTTTGTGAATGGGTTTTGCCGGTCTGGCAGGAGAATTTCCCTGAGCAGATGGCGGATGTCAGCGTGGATGACCTTTGGCAGGCTGTGAATTTGGTTGGACCGAGTCTGATTCGAACCGAGTCTGACGAGGCGACTTACAACCTTCACATCATGATTCGATACGAGATTGAGAAGCGCTTGATCTCGGGTGAAATAGAGGTCGATGACCTGCCCGATGTTTGGGATGATATGTACGAAGAATTCCTCGGAATCAGGGCACCAAACCGTACTTTAGGCGTCCTCCAAGACATTCACTGGTCCTTCGGCGCCTTCGGTTACTTCCCCACCTACACACTTGGGAATCTGTACTCAGCGCAGCTGCTGGCGGCTGCTAGAAAGGATTTGCCAGAGCATGATGAGCAGATGCGACGAGGTGAGTTTGAACCTCTTTTGAGTTGGATGCGCGCGCGCGTGCACACGCGAGGAAGCATCCTCGAGCCAGCCGCCCTCATCGAGGAAGCGACCGGTTCACTCCCTTCGCCTGATGCTTTCGTGGCTTACTTGCGAGACAAGGTTGAGCGGCTTTACGGCGTGAATGCCTGAGTTAAACCACTGAAGCACAGACACCACTGAGTCTGAGGAATTACGAAAGGCACGAACGTGTGAGCGTGGTCATGGTTGAGCGCTCGTTGGAGGGAGTCGCGTCGTTCGTGCGTGACTTAGGCAGCGCTTGCTCAGCAGTCCAGCTCGTTGGTGATATGCTGCTCGCTGGCTCTCACGATGGCTTACTGCTTTGCTTGGATGCTGCGAGTGGGGGCGAGCGCTGGCGATTGCAGGTCGATGGACCTGTGTCGGATCTTGCACTCGATGGTGAACGCATCTATGCGACCGCGTCGGCTTCGCTGCACGCGGTTGATGCGGCTGGCGGTGAATTGCTGTGGAGCCGCGAGTTGGAAGGAGCCAGTGATTACGTCCAAGCTTGGGATGGAGTTGTCTGGGCGACTTCATCAGTCTACGAATTGGAGGTTGCAGATTTTGTCGAAGCGACCGCCTGGCGATTCGATGCTAGTGGTGATGAACAGGAACGCTGGGTCTTCTCCGAGAGACCTTGGCATGTCGGCCTACACGCAGATGGTGGTATTCTGCTCGGATTGGGGCGACCACGTTGCGGCTATCTGAGAATTCAACCTGGCCAGAAACCCGAGCATTTCGAACTCGATAATGAGAGCCCTGTGGCCTGTGGAGCTTGCGGCGTGGCCGGTCGCTTCTTGTTTGGGCATGCAGATGGTACGATCAGCTCAATTGGTTCGGTCGAAGGCAGTGAAAACCCCAGTGAATCCTTGGTGACTGCTTTGGCTTCTAGTGATTCAGGATGGGTTTCCGGTCACGATGATGGAACCATCGCAACTTCTGACTCAACGGTGACGGCACCAGGCTCAATCGATGCGGTTGCGAGTCTCGGTCCTATTGCGTGGGCGTCGTCATGGAACGGCTCCACTCCAACTCTCACGATTCTACAATTTGGAACGATCTCTATCGATGCCCGCGTACGTCAGATGCATTCCTCGAAAAACTCCCTGGTGCTCGGTGACGACCTCGGAAGAGTCTTCCTCATCGAATCCGAGGTCGTCAGCCGGAGATTATCAGACAATGAAGAAACAACTCCGGAAGACTTCCGGAATTCGGAGTTAAGAGCACGCCTCAGGATGTTAAGAAACAGGTGATTCCGCATCTCGCAGTGCACTGGAAATTAACACCCACAGACCCCTATTTCCAGTCCACAGTGCCTCATTCGGCGAAAGGTTTATGCACCCCTGCCGCACAGACCTAAGTTGCCGCTCTGGGAGAGTGGTGTGGGGCGCGCTTCGGCGCAACCCGCGGACCACAGAACCGAACCCCGAACTCGGGGTGGTAGAACCGGAAACCGCAAGGAATCCGGGGACGATCGAACCTAGCTCTTGGGCTGGGTGAGATGCGGTCGAACCGAAGTGGAGAGAACTGGACGAAAGAAAGGGGAACTGGACGAAAGGAAAGGGAACTGATCTCAAGAAAGGGGAAGGAAGCAGAGGGGGAAGCTGGGGAAAACACAACCGCAACGCGCAAGCGAAGAAAACACGACCGTGCCAGCCAACCAGACCGCGAGTGCATCGGCGAAGGGCGAGAGAACCGGACGAAAGGAAGGGGAACGAAACCTGAGGCGGATCCACGGGGAACAAAGGTGGAAGAGAACCGGACGCAAGGAAGGGGAAAAGAAACCGGAGAGAAACGTGGCGGGAACGAGAGCGCGGAGACGCGTGGAGGACCGGCACTCATTCCAACGAACGAACCGGCGAGAGCCGGGGAGGGAAGTGGAAACGCAGAAACGGGGAGCGATCCCGGTGGAAGCGGAAACGACAGAAGAGCTCCTTGGAGCGCTCGAGTCATCTACCCGGGGAGAAACCGGCCTTCGGGCCGGGGACGAACCGGACCCTGCGGAGTCAGCAGAGGGCGATGCTCCCCCATGTGCAGAACCCCCTGCTGCTCCCACCTTGTACCAAAGTACGGATGTGGCCCATTCCATCAGATTATCAATCATTGCGGAGCGATTCGCTCCGCTGACCTCAGTTTCTAACGACCCAAGCGAAAGCTGGATTCATCCTCACAAAGCGATTGATTGTGTCCGGCTAGGTTCACTGCTCAGGTCCAATCATTTCCTTGGGCCTGACCCATTGATCGAATTGATCATTGGTGACTAAGCCCAATTCGAGAGCTGCCTCGCGCAGAGTAGTACCATTCAGATGCGCGTGCTTAGCAATCTTCGCAGCGTTGTCGTAACCGATGTGATTGTTCAACGCCGTAACTAACATCAGACTATTCTCAAGGTGCGATGCAATCGCACCCTCGTTGGCCTCAAGTCCGGTAACGCACTTGTCGGTAAATGACCTGCATGCGTCGGATAGGAGACGTGTGCTGTGGAGTAAATTGTGGATCATCATCGGCTTGTAGACGTTGAGTTCGAAGTTGCCTTGACTTCCACCGATGCTGATTGCAGTGTGGTTCCCAATCACTTGACAACAGACCATCGTCATGGCTTCGGCTTGTGTTGGATTGACCTTGCCAGGCATGATACTTGACCCTGGTTCGTTGGCAGGGAGGGACAGTTCTCCGAATCCACAGCGGGGTCCAGATCCCATCCATCGGATGTCATTGGCGATCTTCATCAGGCTCGCAGCAAGCGTGTTTAGTGAGCCTGATGCGGCTACTATTGCATCGTGTGCTGCGAGTTGGGCGAATTTGTTTTCGGCAGAAACGAATGGTAGTCCAATCTTCTCGGCGATACGTTCGGCGACCTTGTCTGCGAATTCAAAATGAGTGTTGAGGCCAGTGCCGACCGCGGTTCCACCTAGTGCGAGTTCGAGGAGATCATCCCAAGCAGCCTCTATGCGACGGAGGTCGGCGGCGAGCATCGAGGTATAGCCACTGAATTCCTGGCCGAGTGTGAGTGGAACGGCATCCATCAGGTGGGTACGGCCGATCTTGACGATGTTCTCGAATTCGTCGGCTTTGGCCGCCAGCGCGTTGTGCAGAAGGCGGATTGCTGGCAGGAGTCGGTTGTGGATTTCTTCTGCAGCTGCGATGTGCATTGCGGTCGGGAATGTATCATTGCTCGATTGGCCACGATTGACGTGGTCGTTTGGGTGGACTGGCGACTTGCTCCCGAGTTCGCCGCCGGCCATCTCAATGGCTCTGTTGGCAATGACCTCGTTGGAGTTCATATTGGTCTGTGTTCCCGAACCGGTTTGCCAGACTCTCAGTGGGAAATGATCGTCTAACGCTCCTGAGATTACCTCGTCGCAGGCGGAGGAGATGAGGGCCCCAATCTGTGGGTCAAGCTGCCCGAGTCCAACATTGACCTCTGCAGACGCCTGCTTGAGTATGCCGAAGGCTCGGATTATTGAGGGATCCATGGTATCGGTTCCGATGTCGAAATTAATCAGTGAGCGAGCGGTTTGGGCTCCGAAATAGCGGTCTGCTGGGACTTCAAGTTCGCCCATTGTGTCCTTTTCGAGACGAACAGTCCCGATTGCTCCCGAAGCTGCTCTAGACTCGCTTGCTCGTTGCGTCATTGGCGCGGTTTGCTCGGTCTCGAGGTTGTTCTGAATCATTTTTGCAATCGTCGCAGACCTACCCTGGCCACGACCCTTTCCTACACGCCTATCGAGCTTCTTTGCGAGGTCTTCTGGTATGCTAATACTGATGATTCGGCGGTCGCCCGCCCGGTGTTTCGCCATATCTATGCCGGATAATTACTTATTAATAAAGATAATTATTGGCTGCCTATGCTACGATTATTCATTTATTCGCTCAACTTTAATGATTTTTTGAGGGTCATAGGGGCGATCTCCACGAGCAGTGTCGCAATTCTCAATCTTGTACACCACTTCCATCCCCTCAATTACCTCTCCAAACACCGCATGGTTACCATCGAGCCAGGGTGTGGGAACGGTGGTGAGGAAGAACTGCGAGCCGCCGGTGTTCGGGCCCGCATTCGCCATCGAGAACAGTCCGGGGCGGTCGTGGCGCTTGGCCAAGGCGGATGGCTCGCACGGAATCTTCCATCCCGGGCCTCCGGTACCAGCTCTGCCGTTTCCTGGATCACGAGAATGTGGGCAACCGCCTTGAATCATGAAGTCCTTGATCACACGGTGAAAGTGAAGACCGTTGTAGAATCCTTCATCCACGAGTTTGAGGAAGTTGTCAGTAGTCCCGGGGCAATCTTCAGTGTAGAGACCTATCGTGATCTCGCCTGCACTCGTCTTCATCTTCACTACAGTAGGCATGGCTCAGTCCCAGCGCTCTCGGCTCAAGAGCATATGCTTGCAAGTTTATGCAACCATTGAACCAGGTAGCACGCCATCAGGCAATTCCAGTAATCGGACCGTTCCGTCGGGATCGAGGGCGCCAAGAACTAGGAATTGGCTGACAAAACCTGTTGGCAGAGTCTTGTCACCCAA
Source organism: Candidatus Thalassarchaeaceae archaeon (assembly GCA_013329905.1). Taxonomy (GTDB): domain Archaea; phylum Thermoplasmatota; class Poseidoniia; order Poseidoniales; family Thalassarchaeaceae; genus MGIIb-O1; species MGIIb-O1 sp8684u. The sequence goes on from DUJH01000047.1 coordinate 34,284, forward strand.
GTTGAGTGCACCAACCACTGTCCGACCAACCAAGTCAGACCGCGCGTAATTGGTAATTTGCGCAGAACTCCACCTGCGCCCAATAACCGGCCCGAAATCGACCTCTATCTTGTAGGAGGGTTTGCGCATCTCGGGAAATTCCTCAACTCGAATAATCACACCAGCGCGGAGATCCTGCTCGAAGTAAGCAGCAGCGCCGACATATTCCTTCTCAGCCAACTTTTCAGGATGGTAAGGTTCACTCGAATCGATGACGTGCGAGTCCATTCACTCACCCGTGACATCGGAGCGAACAATCAACGGAACCAGAGTAATGCCGGCCGATTCAAAGGCGTCCTGGCCGCCCTCTTCCCGATCAAGAATCGTGATACAGGCAGCCACTTCACAGCCCATTTCGGAGAGTCTTGCAGCAGCCTTCAATGCTGAGCCACCTGTTGTCGTTACGTCCTCAAGCAATACTACACGATCACCAGATTTGAGCGTCGAACCCTCGATACCAGGAGGGTTTCCTGTCTTACGCCCGCCGCGGCCTTTGGCTTCCTTTCGCACCATGAAGCCGCGAAGATTCGAGCCGCGTCCTGCCTTTGCGATGGCGATGCCGGCCAGCGGGACCGCTCCAAGTTCCAATCCACCGACGGCATCGATTCCACCGAGTGTGACAATCTCAGCATGTAGCAACACACCGATCAAATGAGCGCACTCGGGATTCATCATCACCGGCTTCATATCGAAGAAATGTGGACTTTGCCGCCCGCTGGCGAGGGTGAACAAATCATCCGGAGAGTGGAGGTAGGCGAGCTCGCGAACGCGCTCGATGAGGCGTTGCTTGGCTTCGGTAACCGTGGTCGACATGTCGCTTCCCTTCCATTTCGGCTCGGCGGGAACCGGATGAAGGTTCGCACTAGGAGGGGGCTTAGGCAGCGGGAAGGCACTGAATGTTCTTGGACGGCCGCGTTCGGTGGTCGGATATCCAACAACGGAGCGCATGAGATATGGTCGGAGCAGATGGTCCAGAGGTGGTGGTCGATGAAGCTCGACTTACCCACGAAATGGAGTCATACAGCCTCTGGCTTGACGAGCGAACCGAGGAGGCTTACCGCATCGCTGGTGAAGCTCGCGCGAAGGGTCTTGATTTTGCCGACGTTGTTGAGATTCCCCGCGCTGCCGACCTTGCCAGCCGCACCGAGAAATTGCTCGAAGATTATCTCCGCCCAGAGCCGGATCAGGAACCACTCCGAATCGAGGATGACCTTCGTAAGTTGTTGAGTCGGGTCGACCGCGAGACGGCTTCGATTCAGATTGCGGTCGATGTCGCAAAGCGAATGCACGCGCTGACTGCAGATGTCCGTCGCTCGATCGATACCGGTTTGCGCGTGGGGCTTGCAGTTCTGACCGAGGCGGTGCTGGTAGCACCGCTCGAAGGAATCGGAAATGTCAAGATTCTCAACAATGAGGATGGAAGTGAATTTCTCTCAATCGAATTCTGTGGCCCAATCCGTGCCGCGGGAGGGACCGCACAGGCTCTCGGTGTGCTGATTGGCGATATGGTCCGCCGTGAGCTCGGGCTTAACCGATACATCCCAACGACGCCCGAAGTTGAGCGCGTAAAGGAGGAGTTCGGCTTGTATCGAGCCGGTATGCAGTACAAGCCGCCGCCCGAGGAAATCGAAATCATCGTCCGCGCCTGTCCTGTGATGATCAACGGCGAGGCGACTGAACAAATCGAGTGCTCGGGCTACAAAGAAGTCCGCAATATCGAGGGTTCGAGGATCCGCGGTGGTGTGATGTTGGTCATTGGAGAGGGGCTTTGTCTCAAGGCTCCGAAAATCCAAAAACACACTGAAAGGTTGAAAATTCCCGGTTGGGAATTCATCGCACACTTCGCCTCAAAGGGCAAATCCGACGACTCCGAGTCAACTTTCAAACGCCGAATGATCAAGCGCAATGACCGTTTTCTCGACGATGTCATCGCTGGGCGCCCTGTCTTTGGTGAGCCGTGTGAGCCGGGCGCGTTTCGGCTGCGCTACGGGCGCAGCCGGGCCTCAGGTTTGGCAGCGGCAGGGATTAATCCGGTCTCGATGGAAGCGATGGGATCCTTCCTAGCAATCGGCACTCAGATGAAGACAGAGAGACCAGGGAAAGCAGCCGCAGTGACTCCTTCAGTGGATATCGATGGGCCATCGGTTCTGCTCGATGATGGGACTTTCCAACGCATCGATTCGGTCGCAGAATGGCGCGATGTGAGCGACCGAGTCATCTCACTGTGGGATAGTGGTGAGATGCTCGTTGGTTTCGGTGAATTCCTTGAGAATAACAAGAATCTCGCCCCTTCGCCGTACAATCGAGATTGGTGGGCGGCTGACCTTGCGGAGACGCTTAACCAGCCACAGAAGGTAGATGCGCTCGCGGAAATTTTAGGATTGACTCGCGAGAAGATGCCCCCCGGCTTACCGTTCAACGGCGCCATCAAACGAGGAGGCGAACCTCCGCTCGAACGCGCTCGTCGGCGCCGTGATTGGAATCGATACCTGCGCAGGCTCGACTTGACGTGGGAGCAGGTCCGAAGCATCTGTCTCTCCTTTGGAACTGCACCACCACCCCCATTCAATCCGTGGTGGTCGGACCTACCACTATCCTTCACACCACATTTGGTTGAGGCCTTGCTAGCCTCCAAGGTTGAGAAGCGAGGCCTACGGATTCCTGGCGTCGTCAAAGGCTGGACTCCAGATCAACACCTCGAGGATGTGGGCCTTGACACACCCTCGACTGGAGCCTGGCCGCGCTGGACTGAGGTGCAGCGCCACGGTGTAGTAAAATCCTCGCTCTTGGTCCTCGGAATTCAGCATCATCACAAGCGCGGCGATATCGTCATCTCTTCGCACTGGGAGCCTCTAATCGATGGACTGGGGCTTGAACTAGATGGATCGAGCCTTCGCCAGAGAACAGAGGCTGGCCCGCACGTTGCCGACCGAGTGGCGCGTATCAGAACAGCAACAAACACCATTCGCGAAGAGGATGCGCGCCTCGCCGAAATCGAAAACGCGCGCAATGTCGAACGCGTACGCGAGCAAACTACCGCCCGCCAACACGGGATGAGCATTGCTGAGACCGAAGCGGCAGGTGACGAAGCGGCAGCAAAAATCGAAGACCCAGGGTCGCCGAACCCGAAGGAATTGATGGCCGCTCGACGCCTTCTCGACGACCACGAAGTCGACCGATCGCTGTGGCTAGCTCGCCGCCTCTCTGAATTGAGATGGGAAGACGCTGTATCATGCCGCGTCGGTTCGAGGATGGGGCGACCAGAGAAAGCTAGCAGGCGCATGATGAAACCGCTGGTCCATTCGCTATTCCCAATTGGAGACCATGGGGGTCCGCAGCGGCTCCTCGGTCACGCAGCATCAAGAGGAAGAGTGCGAGTAGACGCCGGTCCACGTATCTGCAAGAAGTGCGGGATGGAATCCCCGATGCTGCGCTGCCATAACAGACCAGACCCCGGGGTGGCCGAGGAGTGCGGTGGCAAAACCAAGCCAAAACCCCTACGAGGGAATAGAAAACCTCGCCGACTCGGGCAGAGAACCAGCATTCCAGTAGCTGCCCTGATGGAAGTCAAACGCCGCGCACTCGGGCTCGACAGGCTCCCCGATCGCATCAAGGCAGTGAAGGGGCTAATGTCGTACCATCAGACCCCCGAACCGCTTGAAAAAGGGATACTGCGAGGCCGTCATGACATCTCAGTCTTCAGGGACGGAACTGCAAGATACGACATGATTGACGTGCCCGTCACCCACTTCAAACCCTCAGAAATCAACACCTCATGGGAACTCCTCGTAAATCTCGGCTACACCCATGATGTCGACGGGGATCCACTCGCAAACGATGAACAAATCCTCGAACTTTACCCCCAGGATTTCATTCCATCAACCCTCGCCATCGAACACCTGAAATCCACTTGCGATTACATCGACGAATTACTCGTCCGATTCTACGGCATGGAACCATTCTACAAGATCGAATCAGCAGATGACCTCGTCGGCCATCTCGCAATCGGACTCGCACCGCACACCTCCGGCGGAGTGCTTTGCCGCATCGTCGGATGGACAGACGCCTCCGCCGGCTACGCCCATCCACTTTTCCACGCCGCAAAACGTCGCAATTGCGATGGTGATGAAGATAGTATCATGATGCTCATGGATGGATTGCTGAATTTCTCCAAATCCATCCTTCCTGCCAACCGTGGAGGGCGCATGGACGCACCCTTGGTTCTGACCACTCGATTGAACCCCTCTGAGATCGATAAAGAGGCCCTCAATGTCGACTGCTCGTGGCAATATCCACGCTCATTCTACGAAGCCACGCGCGAGCAACCGCACCCCTCTGAACTCAAGTCACAAATCGAAATCGTCGAGCACCGACTCGGCACAATCGGCGACCTGCGCGGCTACGGCTGGACACACGATTCCGGTGCTCTCGACGCCGGTCCGGCCAACTCTTCCTACAAAACTCTGGAGACAATGGTCGACAAAATGAACGCGCAGTTGGCTTTGGGAAGTCTCCTCCGCCCCGTTGACGTCTCAAGGGTTGCCAGTCAGGTCATCGAGTCTCACTTCCTGCCTGACCTGCGTGGCAACCTCGTCGCCTTCACTCGGCAGAAAGTGCGCTGCGTACGATGTGGCCATTCATATCGTCGAATGCCTTTGGCTGGAAGATGTATACAAAGAAAACAGAATGAAGGAGGCTTGGTAAATGGCCGCGATGATGGGTCCTCCTTGTGTAGTGGGAACGTTGTGTTGACCGTGTCTGAAGGCTCTGTTCGCAAGTACATCAAAGTCACTCGACATGTCATCGAAAACTACGGTGTCAACCTTTACACACAGCAACGAGTCGACTGGCTTTCTGACAGCGTCGACTCGCTTTTCAATGACGATACAGTCACAGTAATGACGCTTGGCGACTTCCTTTGACAAGTATCATGATAGCGGCGTAGTCGCTTGATTTTACGCGAAAATGCGGCGCTCAAACGAGGAATCCGAGATGTTGCAGCACCTTGGCCATCCACTGTAATTTGACGAGCTTACGCTCGGGGTCGGTCGCACCCGACCAGGCCCCGACCAAATCGGTGCGTGTACCGAGTAATTTGATGCGCTCGCGTGAGACTCCAAGAGCACGAGCGAAGCAAACGGCTCGATCCCCATCGGTGAATCCACCCGGATTGTGCATCCCTTCGATAGGGTCAGGCGTCTGATGGGTGAGTACGATAGGTGGCGGAGTTCGCCGAGCGCTAGAGAAAGAGAGCAATTCAGACCACTCGGCGGTATTGTCGCCGTGCGCGTGAAGGATAATTGGAATTCCGCGTTTTACTGCAGCCACTGTTCCCTCACCGCCATCGGCATCACTCACAACACAGACCAAACGTGACCAAGCTCGCTCGGCCATCGAATCAGGTAGAGTGTCGAGCACGCCGCAAGAGCCGTCGGCTGCAATCAGGAGAGTATTGCCTGCAAGAACTTCCTCAACCTCTTCAGTGGTAATCGCTGCACCGAGAATCGCAACATCAGTCTCCCGTAGAACAAGCCTTCTGTGCAACGAAGCCACCGTCTGAACTCGCCGTGCGCGCGCCCAAGAATCAACATCACAAGACTCGATCTCAGAGAGCAGTGCGTGCGCACTCTCTAGATCCTCAGTCAAGTCCCAGTCGAAGTGCGCCCGCACCTCATTTTGCAATTCCAGTAGGCGAACATCCACTGCAGCGAGGTCGGTTGGCTTACTCTGCATCCAAGGACTCTCCAGTGGAAGGATTCGGTGAGGCTTGAAATACCCTCTCGATACATTGTCACTCACCATGCCGATGCCGCTCACACCTCCGGCCATCGAAGATGAGTCTGTGCTCGCGCGCTATCCCTTCCTACCGCAGAGCCGTGAATACATCCTCGGCCAACTCAGCGGTAACGGAATCAACGTCGAGGGACTCCTTGAGGAACCGTGGCTCGAGGATATCCGACGACGTGGTAGTCTACGCCTCGTCGAGTCCGTCGTCCACAAGGAAGGAGTCGATTCGGCCACCACCGTCGACATCTCTTCCGACGTCGGTCGGATGACTGAGGCTCTCTCATTCCTTCACGCCATGCTAGTGGTCTGCGCCTCCTTCGAGGATCGTCTCCTCAATCGATGGGTAGAGGGAGAAGCCAGTAGGGCCGACCAGCTCTTCGGCATAGATCGACCCAATTTCGATATCATCGCCCGCACATATCTTTCCGATATTCGCAGCGAGGCTATACCCGGCACGACCGAGATTGTCTATCACGTGCCGATGGTCGATTTTCTCGAACTCTGTCCAAAGATCACGGGCGGTTATTGGCGCTTGATCAACCGCCCAGTCAAAGCCGGATGGGTCAGGATGGATCCGGCTAGTGGAGAAACCAGTCAACAGCGGACTGCGCGCCTACTCAAGGAGCGCGTCCGCCGATCTCTGACTGAGGATTGTGTCGACAGGATGGCGAAGATGGACGACGCATTCGCCGGACTCTTCGCCGATCCGGTCGACCGCATTCTCGGCCTGCTCTCAGAACGCGTCACAGCCGAGATGCCGATGACAGCGGCCGTCCGCGAGGACTGGCCGCCGTGCTTCGAATCAGCCGTTGCCGAACTAGCCCAAGGAATCAACGTAAATCACACAGGTCGGCTTTTCCTCGCTGCGATGTCAAGGGCTATGCTGCACACACCCGAAGTCACGTGCTCATTCTTCGAGAATGCCCCCGACTACAATGCGGAGACCACTTCCTACCAAGTCGGCCACGTCTATGAGCATCAATACACACCTCACGGATGCTCGTCTCTCAAGACTGGGGCTCGCTGTCCTGTGAGTCCTGGAGACGATCGTTTGTGCGATCAGGAATGGATGAATCACCCTCTCAAATATATGCGAGCGAAACAGCGTCGGCGCTATCAGGAAGAGAGTCAAAATGGAGCCGCTGACGAATCGCCAGAACGCACCGAAGGTGCGTCAGAAACGAACGATACGGACGATTCTTCATAATGGAGTAGACCCCATTGCGCTCCGTAGCAGGGGATTGGAACATGGTACGCACACTCGTCCTCACCATCGACCGAGACAATGATCTCGGTGTCAAGGCCGGAATCAGAGGTCCTGTCATCGGCCGCAAAGCCACTCTCACTGCAGCTCTCCGACTTGGTATCGCCGACCCCGAGGAATCAGATACGAATGCGATTCTCGGTGCGCTACATCATCACGACCGTCTCGTCGAGCGCACCGAGGGTGACGATGAGGTCGAAATTGCAATTCTCACCGGCGATGTCCGCGTCGGACCACGCTCCGACCGCGCCATCGCCAGTCAACTCGACGAGGTGATTCAGGAATTCCAGCCGGATACAGCCGTCCTCGTCACCGATGGTGCCGACGATGAGGCCTCGCTTCCAATCCTCACCTCGCGAGTAAGAGTCGACCACGTCGAGAAGATCATCGTCAGGCAATCGAAGGGAATCGAGAGCACTTACTACTACATCGCCAAAGCAATCGAAGATCCTCGTTGGCGAGCCAGATTGTTGGTTCCTGTCGCGATTTTCCTAATCATCTTCGGGTTGGGATTGATTTTGCCCAACGGCGCTGTGCTCATCGGTTCAATGCCGTTAATCATCGGAATCTGGATTCTTGCAAAGGGATTGGGTTGGGAGCATCAACTGGAGCGTTTGATGATCGATATGAGAGAAAGCGCTACTGGGGGAATCTGGTCATCGCTATTATGGGGATTATCGATTGTTTCGGTGCTATTTTCTATCCTGACTTTCTATTCAGTTTTCTACGGCGATACTACCGAATTAAATGCCTATGTTTTGGACACCTTTACTCGTATTGATTCCTTTGACTTAGACTCAGTCAATCGAAATTTTGCAGTTTGGGTAATTGCTATTGACCAAGCTCTCACTTGGATTCTAGTCGCTGCCTTCTCATTCGTTCTCTCGCTTGGTGTTCTACGTTGGAAGGAAGGCTCGTTCACCGGTCAAAGTATGCTTTTGATTGGCCTTGGTGCTGTAGTCTATTCAATCTCCAAGGCTGTGATTGAGGTGAGTCTGGCTGAACTCGGTGGCGGAGATTACGACATCACTGCGGGTAATGTCTCAGACACCTGGTTCTTCCCAATCATCGCGATTGTCTTCTACTATCTTCTGAAGACTGCAATTGATTCGGTAACCGCTGAGACTGATGATGATGGAAGCAATCGCTACTGGGGCGTCTGATTCGAATTCTGCTCGGCAGAGGATCAACGCTCGTAGGTCATCTCCATCTGACACGAAGGGCAGATGACCTTGATTGG
>DUJH01000047.1:42801-43065 GCA_013329905.1 Candidatus Thalassarchaeaceae archaeon
ATACCGAGTGGGGCCGAGCAATTACTGCATACGATAGCTTGCGAAACCTGCTTCTGACGCTTCTTACCCTCGTGACTGGGATCGTATGAGACTCGGAACTTCGAGGTGTCGGTGACGTAATTGGGGGAGTCCTCGCCATAATCCTCAACCTCAGTTCCGGAGAATATCGAGGTACTCTTGGCGACCTCGGGCGCGATTGCTGAATCTATCCTGCCACCCGAGGAGCCTACTTTGACCGACTCGAGTTCGGCCTGGACTTCGGCT
>DUJH01000017.1:0-309 GCA_013329905.1 Candidatus Thalassarchaeaceae archaeon
TGATTACGGCTTGCGCATCAAGTGCCTGTGATAGGCCATTGAGCCACTAACAAATCCCTCATAGACGGGAGTTCCTTTGACTCCAGCAAATGTTTTGAAACTTCGACGGACAGATTTTGGCACCTTTTCTTCAATTGCTTTCATCTTCGTCTCGTTAATTTCGTCAAGGGCTCTGATAACCTCTTGAACAACATCTGCTGATTCAACAATTTCGAATCCTTTCGATTCAAACAAAGCTGGGAGTGAAGCCATTGTTTTGGCATCTCTGAGATCTGTCCAACAAAACATCCCACCTGGCTTGAGAACACG
>DUJH01000017.1:573-824 GCA_013329905.1 Candidatus Thalassarchaeaceae archaeon
TGTGCATTACCTTCGATGAACTGAAGGTTGGTTTGAGCGGAATACCATCGCTTGCAATGGCCGACTGCTTCTGCTGAGAAATCAACTCCAGTAAGTTTGGCAGGAGTGTGGGTCTTGGCTATCCAACTGGCTCCTCCTCCGCGCCCAGATCCTACTTCGAGGACTTGTTTTTCGCGCACATCGACTCCTCGAATGTTCATCGAGTATAGTTGTATGAACATTCGATTAGGCTCATCATCAGAATCTAACTC
>DUJH01000017.1:1061-1221 GCA_013329905.1 Candidatus Thalassarchaeaceae archaeon
GCCTTGGCTAATTTCTGGTACCACCACTTCCACATTCGGTTCTGTAACCGACCTGGAGCTAAGCGTAGCATGGTCACGAAGAATCGAGCGGGTAGCCCCATTTTCTTGGGAGATGTGACGCGCATGTACGCACCTATTGCTTCCATTTGACTGAGCAGCC
>DUJH01000017.1:1499-6644 GCA_013329905.1 Candidatus Thalassarchaeaceae archaeon
TCATCGAGGCGGCCACGGTAAACCACTGTGCCGCCGCCATCAAGCAGGTAGAATTCGGGTGTGCGTTCGGCGCCGTATGAATGAGCGATTTCCTGTGAGGCGTCGTGGAGGTAGGCGTAGGTCATTCCCTTGCCAGCGCGTTTGACCATAGAGTCCCAGTTGTCCGATTCGTAGGCGATTGGATCGTTCGAATTAATGCCGACAAAACCCATATCCAAACCTCTGGCTTTGTTTGCTATGGCCTCTATTCGTTCCTCGGACCCAACGACATATGGGCAGTGATTGCAAGTGAACAAGACGACGGTTCCAGAGGCTCGGGAAATGTCGGTGAGGCTCATCTGTTCAGCGCCGGCTGAACTGTTGGCATTGGGTAGGTGAAAGTCGGGCGCTGCATCCCCTGGTTCGATTCCTCGTGGTCCTGGCATAGGTGAGCGAAGACGAGGTAGGCGTTCAATCCTGCGTATGCAGGTTGGGTGATGTTGATTCCATTCTCTCGCGCGATTCTTCGAGTCTTCTGCGCGCCAGTCGGTGATCTGGTTCGACGTTGAGGGCGTCGCGCCAGGCTGCCATCGCCTTGGCTGGATCGCCGCTATCATGGAGAATCGCTGCGATTCTCAACCGCGCATCGAGGTGATGAGCATCTACTGATGCTGCGCTCTTGAAGTCGGAGAATGCTTCGTCAACGCGGTCGAAATCGAGGTACAGCAAGCCGCGTTGGTACCACGCATCTGAATGCTCTGGGTCGATTTTCAGAGCCTTATTGAGAGGGATTTCTGCTTGCTCGGCACGGTCCATCGCATTGAGGCAAGTGCCGAGATGGACGAGCGCCATTACGTGCTGTGGATTGCGCTCGGATAGGCGACGGAGTTCTGCTTCAGCCTCAGCCCAATCTGAGAGATTCATCAGAACCTCTGCCCGACGTTGCCGAGCCATGTCAAAGTCGGGGTGTTTCTCTACGAGCAAATTCGCATCGTCGAGGGCGAGGGTGAGGTCTTCGCGAAGCAGGGCTGCTGAGCATCGGTTGAGCCGCGCACGCGTGTGATTCTCATCTCGCTCAAGCACCTTAGTGAACATGCTGAGGGCCTCGGCCATTCGTCCTTGGCGAGCGGCAATAAGACCGCGAACATAGGGGATTGAAGGGTGATTGTGGAGATTGGTTCCTGCCTCTGCCAGCATCGTGTTGGCTTGGTCGTAGCGGCCCATCTCAAGGAAGAGACGGGCGCTCTCTAGAGGGATGGAGGGGTGGTCTGGAATGAGGCGACGAGCTCGTACGATAGCAATCTCAGCCTCGACATGATAGCCTTGGTAACGTAAGGTCCGTGAGCGTCCCAACCAAGCCAAACCAGACTCTCTGTCGTGCTCGATTGCCTCGTCGAAAGCGGTCAGGGCTTGGAGCAGAATCATCTCGTCATGAGTTCCAGTATCATCCAAGTGCTGGTCGGCATCTTCGAGATGGAGTCGTCCGTCCATGACGTGCAGGGCCGCATTCTCCCAGGATAGTTCGGAAGCCTCATTGAGAACATTGCGAGCCCAGTCGGGTGAGCCAGCCCTGAGGAGGATTAGAGCGAGTCTTCCGCGCGCTTCGGCGTCTCCAGGGTCGTTCTCGAGATGCTTCTCTAGGACTTCGCGCGCAGCGTCGAGGCGGCCGTCATTCTCGAGAATCTCCGCCTCGAGTAGAATACCATATTCGCCCAGAGCGACCGCACGGCGGACGCTCTGAATAGCCTCAGATGTCCGATCTTCACCCGCGGCCAATAGCCTAGCATGGAGCAGCCATGCATCTGGACTGGACTGGTCGAGCTCGAGAGCGTTCTCAACCGATTCGAGGGCTACAGGGACCTCGCCCAGTAGCATCAATTTGGCCGCTCGCTCAGTCCAACCAGCAGCACTAGTGGGCTCGCTGGCGATTGGGTCAACCTCTCTGCGAATCTCATGCGCGCGACTCGCAAGGTCGGCGATACTCGCCTCCTGCTCGGTTGCTGCGTTCTCGATTCCTAGAGCCTCTAGTCGACGTCGATTGCGGACCACCCTATCGATATCGGTGCCGGAAAGGAGGAGGGTTTGCTCTTGTAGCACTTCGACATCATCGGGATCGATTGCAAGCAATCTCTCCAAACTGCGATCGAGTGCCTCGACATCTCCCTCTTCACGCTGGATAATTGCCAGCGAACGTAGAGCTGAGGCGTCCTCCGAACCTAATTCATGAGCTCGGCGATAACACTGAGCAGCTCGGTCGGTTCGCTTGACTGCGTGGAATAATTCTCCCAGCCGCCGCTGTTCGGGACCAGTGAGTTCGAGGTCTTCTGCGTGCATCTCAGCGGCGTTCAGCATCGCTGCCAGTCGCTCAACCAAAGGTGCCAGTCCCGCAGGAATCGCCAGAACATCGTCTTCCACAGTATCCTCTTGCCCATCCAAAACAGCCCGAGCAGCATGAGTGGCGATTGCGCAAGATTCGGAGGAGCTTACTCCCACTTCCTGTTCGAAAAGCAGTGATTCAGCCGTCTCCAATGAGCGATGCACACCGAGAAGGCCGTGCAATTCCGGCGTCTCTCCAAACACCGTGTCGACGCCCCGTGAGAGCAAATCAAGTCGCTGCGTCGTCGCGTTCAAATCGCCTTCCAACGATCCCACGCGACCAGCGATGGAGTCTCTCTGACGCAGAACCTGCTGGTGCCGCAGCCAGAGGATTCCGATGGCCATACCCAACAGAGCGTATAGCGAGAGGATGCCCAAGGTGGACTGTTCCATCGCTCTCAGCGGACCTGTGAGCCTTTTGATGGCTTCGTCTGCAGAGTGCTTGCTGACCGCCGATTACAGGCGGGACGTAGTCCCGCCGAAGCCGACGTATCGACTTCGGCGAAATTGGCTGCGTCAATCACAGGTCGTTGAGCCCGAATGCCTGAACGCCACCCTTCAGGGTGACATTGCCGACGGTCTTGCCAAGGACATTGCCGATTCCGGCGCCCGAGGCGAGGTCGAAGATGCGTGCGCTGACTTTTCCACCGAAGACCAGTCCTACCGCGCCCTCGGTTTCAGCCAAAGCTTCTCCGAGTTTGGCAGCACCGACTGGCTCTGTTGCAGAACCATCCTCTAGGATGATAATCGCATTGTTCGTCTTCAATCCGTCCAACTTTTCAGCCCAGCCCTTGACGTCATCAGGGGCTTCGAGCGCGGCAGAGCCGCGGCCGACAGACTTGTCATCTTCCTTGGCCATTTCAGCAGTAATTCGGGAGACGGCCTTGTTCGCCGTTTCCTTCTGATTCAAGCACTTGGTGACAACCTTGCCTTCGAGGTGTTCGACCTCGCGGCTTTGTGGCGCCATTGCAACGTGTGTCAGCGACTTGCCGAGGCTGCCGCTAATCTCCATCAGAAGCAGACGACCACCGCGGTCCCCATCGAGGAATGCGGTGACGCTCTTCTTCGTTCCAGCCAGTTCGATGAGCTCCGGCTTGAGGCCGGATCCCATTGTAGCGACTGCGTTCTTGATGCCGAATTTCAGCAGGTTACGAACGTCGTTGCGCCCCTCGACGATAATAATCGCCTCGGAATTCTTCACATTCGGTCCAGCGGTCATTCCGTGGTACTCGATTTCGGTGTCCAGTGTTAGGACCGCACGAACCTCGTCGAGGATATTCTTCGACTCATCCGCACCCGTGTCGATCATTTCCATCAGCAGGATCTTTGCCCTGTCGATGACCGTATCTCTCTTTGCAGAGTGAACGTTCTCTATTCGCTGTACACGGATTACTGCCTTGCAAGGCCCTATCCTGTCGATCGTCTCAAGCGCAGCCCCGATTACAGCGGTGCTGACCTGGTCGATGGACGAAGTCATGGTGATTTCACCCTTGACTCGTCCCTTGTTGTTGTTCAGATTCACATCGACGTGTCCGATGCGTCCGGTACGCTGCAATTTGCGCAGCTGCAGATCCTCTCCGAGCAGACCCTCGGTCTGCCCAAAGATCGCTCCGACGACATCCTTGCGAGCGACTGTGCCGTCCGCCTTGATAGTCGCGTGAATCACGTATTTTCCTTCATTTGCCATTTTCATTTCTTTCCTGCAGTCAGCCGGCCCCACTCGGGGGGCCTCGCGCTGTTTTCGCCTATTGGCGGTCAGTAAATGGGTGCTCAGCACCCGCGAGTGTGACAGGATTCCTGCAATTCGGCCGACCATGCACCCCCCTTTGAACGCTCCGACTGGGCTGGACTTTGATTATCGGAACTCCAATGCGGGGCAATGAATGATTATCACGCGCCCATTTCAGGAAGTGAAACCTCTCCTCCCGGGCAAGTGATTTAGGGGGTCAGCCCCATGCATGGTCGTGGCTCACACGAAGGTTGGTCGGCTCGGCGTATTCAGGGGGGCCGTAGGCCTCGCTCTGCGCGATGGGCTGCTGTCGAATGGAGAGAAGCGATTACTCGTCAAAATGGCCCACGCGCTGCGTCTCGATGAAGATCAACCCAAGGCCGCATATGACGCGGTGTTGGCTGGTGAGGAAATTGAGGGAGGTGAGGATTTGGGTCTTGAGGAAACTCGCCGAGTCTACGAACAGGTCCTCGAGGCCTTCCTACTCCACACCGACCGATCGGAAGCCGAACTCATTCTAGTCGCCTACCTGCGCCACGCGTTCAACATCGATGATGCCGAGCACCGTGCGATTGCGAGGAGTATGGATCGTCAACTAGACCAAGTGGTTCATCGCACGGTTGCAGAAGATTTCAGGATGAAATTGGATGACTCAATTGAGCGGCTTGGAGCCATCTTCGACGATATCATCGTCAAGAATTGAGGCGAGGATGAGGCATGGCGAAGGATCCACTCGACGAATACTTCGATTCGGTTAGCGCTCGAGGTCATCATCACGCTCGTCGGCTTGCGAAGATTGTCCGAGCGGCCTATCCGATTGGAGTTCCAGCCTTGATCATGAAATCGAGCACCGATCGCTTCGGCGAAGCGGCTGGATATTCCTTTCACCTCGGAACTCCTGATGAGTACCTTCGGCGCATTGCCTCATGGTTGCTGACAAATGCTGGTAGCGAACAGAAGGTTCTGCTCAAACTCGTCTCTCGGCTGTGGAAGAGACATGGTCGAGAGGATGTTGCTCTGGCCGCGCTACTCCTAGCCAACCTAGATCACAAGCGATTGGG
>DUJH01000017.1:6952-7373 GCA_013329905.1 Candidatus Thalassarchaeaceae archaeon
GCGGTCGAACAATCGATGGTCATCTCGCCCTGATGGTGCTTCATGCCGCAACGGTTCGGGGCGATAGAGTGAGTTCCGATGTAGCTCAAGCCGTTCAGGCTGTGCCGGTGCCGGCGGGAGATTCGCTCCTCGGCCGAATCAAGGCTCGACTCGTCGCTGGTTGAGCCAAGTTCAAGCGCTCTTCGTCCTGCCGCGAGTCATGAGCGAGCGCTTGCTGCCCTCGGATGATCCGATCGCTGAGCAAGTGCTCGAATGGACGATCGAGCGCGACTCGGCTGACATCAGACAATTGATGCGATGGATCGAGCGCAGCGATGGACGCAAGGAGAGGCTGACGCTGCTAGCACGCGCATCGGAATTGATGGAAGAAATCCGTTACGCGATGCAGAGACTTGACGACTTGCGGTGAAACCATGCGCGC
>DUJH01000017.1:7609-7779 GCA_013329905.1 Candidatus Thalassarchaeaceae archaeon
GAAGTAGAAGGAATTCCCTGCATTGCGAGGGTGGCTTCGGCCCTTGTCGAGGCTGGATGCGAGCCGATTCGTATTGCCGTAGCCCAGCCGGAAGATGTCGAAAGGTACGGAGCAGTTCTACCGGCTGGAGTAGATGTCGAGTGGGTCTTGGATGCCGTTCCCCACGCCGG
>DUJH01000017.1:7969-8302 GCA_013329905.1 Candidatus Thalassarchaeaceae archaeon
ATCGAAGCTATGGTTGAGGCGTTGAGCGACCCATTGGTTAGCGAAGTTGAGTCGGTTCAATTGTGTCCGGTGGATGTTCCGTGGATTACCGCAGAACTCTTCCTCGAGCTCGAAAAAACTCTCGGTCCTGACGATATATTGGCCATCCCCGCAGACCCGCGAAGAACACACCCTCTACTCGCTCGGGTGCGCCCTGCGTTGGCTTCCGCAATTGGAGATGATCGGCGGCCATTGCACATTCAATTTGGCGAACTAGAGCATTCAACGCTGATAGCTGACCCACTAATTTTACGGAATGTGAATACGCCAGCGGATTTGTCTGACTCAGACTGA
>DUJH01000017.1:8717-8935 GCA_013329905.1 Candidatus Thalassarchaeaceae archaeon
AGGAGAGAAGGATGGATGTTGACCAGCCGTCCCTTCCAGCGTCGAACGAACTCTGGGGTTAGAATTCGCATGTAGCCTGAAAGCACAACAAGTTCGACATCCGCCATGGCGAGTGCCTCGTGGATTTTCTCCTCATGCGCGAGTCGCCGGGCAACCTTGTCAGCCACCTCAGGAAGAGGAATCCCACTGGTGGAAATCCCTCGTTGACGCCCGTGCTC
>DUJH01000017.1:9120-9859 GCA_013329905.1 Candidatus Thalassarchaeaceae archaeon
CCACCGGCATCCTCTGAATCTGCAATCACAAGAACCGTCTGGTGGGCTCGCCCCCCCAACCCCTGATAGCGAAGAAGAGCAGCCAAACCTGACCCCCCTCCTGAGATTAGCACAGCCAATCGAAGCGGGTCTTCAGGAGAAGCGACGCGCGGTAGCACGTACCCCTCAGCCATGCCCGTGCGTCGAGAATCAGCCGCTTGAGAATTGGGGCGCTCACACCACACTTTTCGAACAGATAATACGGTCATTCACAGCGCAACGGGCGCAACCCGTTCGCCTCTCACTTTATGTCCGTAAGGCGGCGTCAGAGAAACATGGAGCGGCTCGAGTCCGTTGACGAGGTGGTCGCGAAATACTCCAAAAAAACTACTACGTTGCGACGACGATTATATGTTGCAATAGGCTCTCTATTCGTCGGTTTCTCGTTCATTGGACTCTTCGTCCCAGGATGGCCTACGGTGTCTTGGATGGTGCCTGCGGCGTACCTGTTTTCTCTCTCGGATGAGCGTTTCTTCAGGTGGACTTTGACAAACGGTATTGTTGGTGACAAGGTCTTCGAGTACTACGCTAATGGCAAGACGCTTCCTCGCCACGCAAAGAATGGAATTATTGGATTCATTACACTAATGTCCGCAGTCTCGATTTACGTTGTCTCAATAGCTGGAGATCCTGGATATGGACAGGCTACGATTGCAATCGCTTGGTTGATTGGTGTTTGGTGGCTATGGAAGAAAGTGCC
>DUJH01000003.1:0-2615 GCA_013329905.1 Candidatus Thalassarchaeaceae archaeon
GTTTTCATCAGAATTTGGTGCATGAAAGCATCTTGCCCAGGCCTTGAACTCGAAGTTAACACCCCTCAGGGGAATTACTCTGTAGAGGACCCACTACGCGTCGAACTCTCTTTCGAAGCCTCTGGAAACGTCACTTTCCGACTCACTGCGGACCAAGGGACCGGACAATCCGACCTCTGGTTCGAGATGAGTACTCCTGACATCAACAACGCTCTGATGAAGGAAGAAGCAGATTGGCTGGACAATGTACCGAGTCCGGGAATCGCTGTCAATCAGGAAATTGTTGACTCCACTTGGAATTGCCCAATCGATGACTGCCAGTCCTCACCGATCTTTCGAAGTCACTGGATTGTCGGATCACTAGAAAATGGCTCAGACAAGGATTCGATTGAGATTCACGGCCAAGCCGGTGATTTCATCATCATACCCTGGCCGTTAATGCCAGAATCCGCCGAACTCGAATTCTGGCTGCGGAATGATTCGGCGAAGACCTTGCTTGACCCGTTCGAAGCAGATGAAGATGGCTGGTTCCGCTTCGAATATCCTGAGGACGGAAACCTATGGTTGCGCATCAAGCAGGACTCAGATGCAGGCTTCGCCGCCTACGAATTGTATGTGATGCGAAGAGCAGCCACCCTCGAAGCATCTTGGGGGGAATTGTCTAACCCTTGGGGGGAAGAGAACGCACTGCCATTCCCTGATTCAAACACCGACGGATTCGATGGCTGGATATCACCCTCTGACGAAGAAGGAGACGCAGTCAGAGTCGAAGTGGTTGGTCGCATGAGTATCTTCCTCAATTGCTGGAGTGATGATGACTCAGTCACTTTCGAAGTCCTCGCTATCGATTCAGAAGGATCGGCTACACCTCTTGGGGTTGAAGCCAACGTTTGCCCAGATCACTTCAATACCCCTGCGGGAACCTCAGCCCTAGAGTTCCGAATGACCTCAGATTCACTCACCTCGTGGAGCGTTCAAATGAACGAATACCCAGCCGGAGACGCGGGCCAGATGGGAGACGCACCAGATAGACTCTGGACCGATTCCGATGACTTATCTCTCTGGCCATCGCTCGGACTTGACGAATATGTCGATGCGAGGATGTCGGATGACGAATTCGTCGATGTCTTCACTTTCGAGGTGACAGAAGCAAACGGCTCCAGATTACACGTCGACTCCGATACATCACAACCTGTTCGCTACCAAATCCTCGTGCTCGACCAAACAACTTGGGCGATTCTCAACAGCTCGACTGGTGGACTGATTGATGTCCCACCCGGAACTCACGCAATCCGCGTCGAGAAACTCGGTGAAGCCAGCCTTACTTACTATGATTTCACACTCGTCAACGCCGGTGAAATCACCGAGCCTGAATTAGCTAATTTCGTCGATCAATCCAAACTTTTCAGCGGATTCTACGTCTTCGCCGGCGCCTTCCTCATCGCGCCAGCGTTATTGGTAATATTCTGGAATCGTAAGCGCTGGGGCTCCGGAATCAGCGATATCGAGATCGAAGACCATGAGCGCCGTCGCTTGCGCCGCCTACGCGAGCGCCTAACCAGTCTGCTAGCGGCGGAAGAAATCGACGAACAGGTCATCGATTCTGCCCTTCATCAACTCGGGGACAGCCCCTGGCAAGCCGTCGTCGCCGATTGGGGCGAGCCGTTGTTGCGCCACAATACCGAGCAAGTCGAAATCTGTGCTTGGCGGATCAGTGAAGGCGATGCGACAATACTACTTGGAATCCACATCGCCAACTCGCCATGGGAACTCGCTGCAATGCGCGTCTACGCACCTGAAGGGGCTAACGTCAGTATCGGCGCTGTATCGCCCCAACACCTCTTCCAAGGTGATGAAATCTTCCTTGACACCCTCCAATCAGGCAGCCGCACCTTCCTGCGTTTAACTCTCGAGGGGAAGCCATCTAACATCGGCTTCCACCTCTCTGGGCTCGTTGATGGCGAGCCACTCGCAGCAGTCCCAAATCGCGCTCTTGAATGGGCTTGAGAGTCACGAATCACTCAAGGTGGCCCTTACGAACGTCGCCGATTCCGCGCCTCATCGAGAACATCATCGAGAATCTCCGAATGCCCACTACCCAATTCCTCGCGCATCTGCTCCAATTGCTTCTTCGTCGCACGCGATATTTTTCCCGGTATGGCCAATTTGAGCAGAATCATAACGGCGCCACGACCACGACTTATGCGCGCCATTGGAAGACCACGGTCGAGGATGGTAATCGTCTCACCAGGCTTCGAACCGGCCTTGATTCGCACCTTCAACGGAGAGCCATCGATATGTGGAATCTCAACCGTATTACCAAGAACAAGATCGACATAACTGACTGGTAAAGCCATCAATAAATCAGGTCCATCGCGCTCAAACCATTCATGCTCCTGCAATTCGATTTCGATGTAGAGATTTCCAGGTCTACCATTCTCCGAGCGCGGAGACTCACCATGCCCACTAAGCCTCAGCCTCGTGCCGCTCTCGATGCCAGCGGGCACAGAGAATCGAACCTTCTTCGATTGTTCAGCCCTACCCTCACCCGAACAAGCCTTACACGGATTCTGAATGATTCGTCCATCACCGCCACAAGCTCGACAATCCTGAGT
>DUJH01000003.1:2854-12379 GCA_013329905.1 Candidatus Thalassarchaeaceae archaeon
GGACAGACTCGAATTCCATCTGCGGTCTCCGAACCACTCCCTTCACAACCAGAACAGCGGTTCAGCACATCAATCTCAAGCTCTTCATCGACTCCGTTGAAGGCATCCTCAAAACTTACCAAATGCCGCACGAGGAGATCAGCACCACGACTCGAGCGTTGGCGTGAGCCACCGCCGAATAGAGATGAGAAGATCGAGTCAAAACCTCCCCCGAAAATATCGTCAAAACTGATGTTGACGCCTTGGAAGCCACCAGAACCCCAAGGCGAACCTCCAGGCCTCTCATGCCCGAACATGTCGTACTTTCGCCGTTCTTCAGCGTTCGAAAGAATCGCATATGCTTCCTGTACTTCCTTGAAGCGAGACTCGGCCTCAGCATCGTCTGGATTCTTGTCAGGATGGAACTTGCGGGCCATCGAACGGAATGCCTTTTTCAATTCCGCATCCGAGGCTTTTCGGCTTACACCGAGAACCTCGTAGTAATCCCGCTTCTGACTCACTGGACCACCACGCTCAACGGCTCCCACACACCTGTTTTCAACCCAACGGAGTGCTCAGAGGAAAGCGCCGCAACTGCTGCAGTAAGCCGTGCCGCTACTATTGACCGCGCCGCATTCCTGGCAGGATATGACTGATTTTGCTAGTGAAGATGGTACTGGGGTCGACCATTGATCGTCAGGTGGAGCATCCCAAGTCACCTCAGCTGCAGCTCGTCCACCCGATTTCTTTGCCGCCTTTGCCGCCCGTGCTGCCTCCTTGGCTGCGACCTTCGCAGCTGCTTTCTCTGCCTTGGCAGCGGCCTTGGCTTCCTTGGCTGCGAGTTTGGCTGACTGTCGCTCACTGCGGATTGCGTCTTTCTCGCGACGAGCGATTTCCTTGTTGAGTCGACGCTGAGCTGAGGCTTCTGCGCTGGCCCCCAGCGTGCCTGTGAGTTTTTCTGGGTTGGATACATCGCTGACTTCCGAGTCGACGATGGTTGCTATTCCCTCGACCTGAACTTCGACCTCCATACGTGAGTCATCGCGGTCAAGATTTAGTTCGGATTGCTCTTTATTCAGATCGGAGACCTTGCCAGTCATTCTTTGTTGGAAACGTAGGCCCGCACGACCCTTTGGTTGGTCGCGGGCCCGAGTCTCGAGGCGATCGAGGGCGTCATCTCCTCGATTCCACAAGCCTTTGTCCTCGAGGCGATACATGCTTGAGAGATTCTTGATGGCGCTCGAGCGATGGTACTCATGATCTTCGACAACGCGATAGCGAAGAAACATGACAATACCGAGGAGGATGGCTAAGCCGTGAATTATTGCTTGGGCAATTAGGTCCTCCTTGAGTAGATTCTCGATATTTGGAAGACCAAATCTGAGTGCCCCAACGCAGAGGGTCGGGGCGAAAAGAAGAGCCACGCTAATCAGCGGGGAGCGCTCTGTCATGCCAGTGGCTCCCGAATCCATCGTTTGAATCATTCGTGGTGCTGGGAGCGTGATTACCCACAGGAATCATGACCCTTAGCCGCGTGGAGAGGTCATGGAGCCGAATATCACCGTCTCGACCACCGTGCTGCCGCACGAAGACGCCGCACGAGTGATAGAAGCGGTACGCGGCGTTTTCCCACAATGGGAATGTGATTTTGAGAAGCAAGAGAGAGAGTTTCCAATCGAGGATTCGCCTTACAGATTGACTGGGAAAGCATCCTCACTTGACCACGTTTTTGATCAAGCGGAGAAGAATCGAATCCTCGACACCGCCTTCGATGCGATGACTCAGGACCTCGAAGACGATACCACCACTTTCTCTTTGTCAAGGCAGGCCGCTTTCGTCGGCAAGGTAGCCTTCGTCGTCGATGAACGGCCGTTTGGAGGCATCATGGATGTGAGTCTATCAGGTGAGGAGTTGGGCCTTTGGTTGGAACAGCAGACTTGGCACGAGGGACGTCATTCAATTCCAAGAAGTGCGGGTGATGACCTCACGATGCATGACGATGGAATGCCGACAGAATGGTTCGATAATCGAGGCAGAAGAACGATGAACGAGGATCAGGACTGAGGCAGTCCAGATTCAATCCATTCTCGGATAAGTGGTTCATCGGCTGGAAGCCACTTCACTGAATCCAGAGATCCTCTGTCGAGCCAGCGAACCTCGTCGTGTTCGATAGGAGTCACCAACTTCGGGTCGATAACGCCACAATTCCAGATATCGAGAGATACATGGCGATCGTCATACTCATGACTCAGCGATGCAACGATGCGGTCGGGCGCCACATCGAGTTGCAATTCCTCAGAAATCTCACGAACTAAGGCATCCCGTGGACCCTCGCCCGCATCGACCTTACCACCAGGGAATTCCCACCATCCACCCCAAACATCCTCAGGAGGTCGGCGGCAGGCGAGAATGCGACCTTCAGCATCGAAGATCAGCGCGCCAACTACTTCGAGTCGTGGCTTACTGGCCAGAGCCAACACAACTCGCCGCACAACATCGACCTGCCTTTCCAGAGAAACCTCAGATTCAGGCGGCAGGTGGATGAAAATGGCTGGAAGATCTCGACCATCTGAAGTCTTCGCAGCGACAGAACCGATCGCTTCTAGAGTTCGATAAATTGTCTCATTACAGACAAACGCTCCGGCTGAATCGCTCCAAGCAATATCTGGCTCGTGTTCGAATTCCTCATCCAACACATGCATCGAAGCGGTCGTTGCCAACCTTGCAGGACCACCTTCGATGACCATCCCCTCCGCCATTCGCCCAGAATTGTCAGCCATGCGAAACCTCGACTCATTCTGCCCACAGCGCTCAAGTGAAATTGCCGAGCGAGATTCTGCCAATCCGAGATGAACAATTGCATCGAAGCGGCCGCCATCACGAATCAGCGCAGCAACATTCCCCGAGCCCGCTTCGTCACAAGTCAACAGTAATGTCTGCAATTCAATTTCGGCAATTCCAAGCGACTCAAGCCTACACCGAACCTTGTCTGAAACATTCTCACTATGGCCGCCAAAAGGAGGGAAGCCCGTGAGCAAGACTCGTGGGGTCACGGCCCGCTCATAGGCCATCGATAGTTGTGCTTTGCGCGGCCCGCCGCGTCGTCAGATTCATTCACCAGCGACGCGAGGGTGTATCGATGAGCGACGAGTACGTCGTACAGGTGGTCGAAGAAGACGAGGGGGGCGCAGGTCCCTTGGGGGTCGTCCGAGTCATCTGGTACGAGATCAGTGGAGGAATAGGTCCATGGGGGGCTCTTAGGCCTCTGATTGCCATTGCTTTAGCTCTAGTTCCCTTCCTCTATATCGGCCAGCACTTCAACCGGCAACATCGCAAGGCTGCGGGCTGGTTTGCCGTTCAATTCCCACTGATTCTGACTATCGTTCTTTGGCCTATACTCTACGTCTGGTCCATCGGTGATGCATGGTGGGTTTCAAGCGGGATAGTCGCGCGCGCTCAATCCGGATAGGGTGGGTTGAGTGGAAGGTCAGTTCGTCAATATCGCGGGATATCGTTTCGTCGATCTGCCCGATCGCGACGCTTTACGCAATCCGTTCAAATCTGCGTGCGACGAAGCCGGACTTCTTGGGACAATTTTACTGAGTCACGAAGGAATCAATTTCTTCATCTCTGGCAGTCAGTCCGGCGTCGATCAATTTGTTGAATTTCTTGAGACTGATGAGAGATTTGTCGACATCCCAGTGAAGTTATCTTACAGCGAGAGGATGTCGTTCAGGAGAATGAATGTCCGATTGAAGAAAGAAATCATTTCGCTTGGCCTTGACGAAATTCGCCCAGCCGAGCACACCGGAGAGAATATCTCGCCGGCTGAGTTCAAGCAGTGGATGGACGAGGGGCGTGAAATCACTGTCCTCGATACACGCAATGATTACGAAGTCAAATTAGGAACTTTTGGGGGAGCAATCGACCTCAATTTATCCTCGTTCCGTGGCTTCCCAGAAGCAGTGAGCACATCTGGAATCGATAAGGATCAGACGATTGTGATGTTCTGCACTGGCGGCATTCGCTGCGAGAAGGCTAGCGCGGTGATGATGAATCAAGGCTATTCCGACGTCCGTCAGCTCAAGGGTGGAGTTCTAGGATACTTTGAGGAGGTCGGCGGAGAACATTGGGATGGAGATTGCTTTGTTTTCGACCGCCGAGTCGCTCTCGACCCCGCCCTTGAGGAGACGACTACGCAGGTATGCTGGGCTTGTCGTGAACCATTGACTGAGGAAGAAATGGAGAGCGAACAGTACGTAATCGCCAAATCCTGCCCATACTGCATTGAATCATGAGGCCTGTTTGATCTCTCTGCGAGGGATTCTGTGATGAAAATCAGAATCCCTCTGGAAGATCCATAGGACTGAACAAATGACCGGGACTCGTCGCCTCAGCCATCTGTCCTCGCAGCCGCATCTCCCAGTCACGCAATAAGGTGAGGGCGGAAGAGAAAGGGATCTCGGACCCGTTGATAATCACCCGCATCATCGTGTCTAGAATGTCCATTCTATCCTCATCTAGAGTGCCAAGCAACTTGTCCAGCGGGAATGATTCGAGACTTGGCACAACCCCCTCAAACTCGACCGCCCAAGGCTCAGCGATATTCGCAGGGATTTTCTCGCCGCTTTCAGTCGCAGCTTGTTCCAATGAGGCTAGAAGCACGCGGATGTACTTCGAGACGACAAGCGCTACCTCGATTACCGGAAGGCTATACTGCTTGACGAAGTTGACGAGATTCTCCTGCAGAAACAGCAGTCGCTCCTCTACCGGCTGATCCGGTCCGGGAATTTTCGCATCCTCGTCCACGAGCAACCCTCGCGTGTCTCACTCAAGAATCAACCGAATCCGGCCAGTAGAAACGCGCCTATCGATTTGTTATCTGGATCACTCAGTCGTTCGGTCATCGTAGCGAATCGGCGAACCCGAGTTGCCTCGTACGCCGTCCAACATATCGTCCTCGATTTCGAAGTAATCGTTTAGCCAATCGCCATCGGAATCCCAGTGCGCTGGATTTGTACCATCAGCGATTTGATCGCCATCGATATCAATCATCCACCAGCCCCAGACATATTCTCCCAAACCGGTGTTAGGGTAGTGATATCGATCACCAGCAAAGCGTTCGTACATGTCTGCCCAAGCCCCGTTGACGAGTGTCTCGTCGTTGCTTTCATCGAGCAATTGGTAATCGACATCATTGTCGTCGACGATGTAAGCGTAGAGCGTATCGTCGTTGTTTATTTTGTACATTCGGAAGTAATTGGTCTCAAGCGCTGCAGCTCCACCACAGGTCCCTAGCAGCGCCTCGCGCAGTTGCCACCATTCCTCAACAATGCCTCCTGAGCAATCGAAGAGGTTGGCCTGGCGAACAAGTGTTGGTGAGGAGAGAGTCGCATTGACGACGCCGTAGTATTCTTGGAAATTGTTGTATGGAATGTAAACACAATTGCCCCCAGTACAATCCCACCCTCCGTCATTGTCCGCATCCTGCCCCGCATCGCTGGCATCAGTCGCGTCGTGTGTGAACCATGTCCAATCGAGTAATGGGCGTCCGATTGTGCCACCATTGACGGTGACTGGCTTGAGGACGCTCGGTGTCACCTGATACCAGACGACTGAAACCTGTAGGTAAGAAGACCAGTTGTCATTGGTCTCGTTCCAACCTCTGTAATACTCGTAGAAGTCGGGCATCATGTCACCGTCCGTGTCGTTGTCGAGCGCGTTTGTTCCATACTTGAACACCTCACGGCCGTCTGAGAGATTCATGTTCTGATCGTATCCGACGATGTTTCCACCGCTTCTAGTGACCTCCATAATCTGAGAGTCGTCGTCGCTATCGATGTCGAGCGGATGAGTTCCGTTATTGTATTCCATCAGATTAGTGAAGTAGAGTTCAGCGTAAGATGGGATAATTTGGTCGCCGGCTGGTCCGGGTGTGAATTCGCGGTTCTCCCAAACTCCTTGCGTAGCGGGAGTGTCGAAGATGGTTCGGTCGTACCAGCCGTCAGCATCGGGATCATACTCTATGTCAAGCGGGTTCAGCGGGTTCAGCGACCATCGGTACTCGTTGACTGGTAGCCATTGACCGTAAATCGAGTAACAGAATTCCCAGCCGTCTGGCAGGCCATCACTATCTGAGTCTGCGTGTGTTGGATCGGAGACCCCTGCAAGACTGAAATTGAAATTATCGGGGTCGATGGAATTGATCAGGCCTGCGCGGTCACTCGAGACTATGTCCTTGGTCGAGAACATCACCCAAAGTTGGTCGGCAGCGGCTTGCTCCGACATGCTTTGCTCCTGCATGTAGGCGGTAATCGTATCGAGACCGTAGGACACTAGTCCGGTTCCGTTAGGGATGGTGTCGATTGCCGAACGCTTCCCATAGACGCGAGCATCGTATTCGGCGAGGTTGTCGTATGATTCCGAGTCCGAGATGTATCCGTCTCCATTGCAGTCGAATGAATCCTCATCGCTATCTGCGTGGACATCGATATCTGTAAGTGCGTTCATCGTCCAGATATTGGCTTCAAGGTCCCATTCAGTGAACCAATACTCGTATCCATCACTCATGCCATCTCGGTCAGTGTCCTCGGCATTTGGGTCAGTGATTCCCAACAATGCTTGGAGCAGCGGCTTTGCAGGCTCACCAAGTTGCCATGCATCGAATTGCTCAAGGGCAATTTCGGCTCGACCCTCCTTGTTGAAGAGAATACGATAGACTCTGTTGACCGCTTCGTCGGGGTCGAGTGATTCGGCTTCTTCCCAGAGTCGAGGAGCGTCGGGTGGTGATAGACCACCGTTCTGGGGATTCTTGTTAGTGAGATTGAGTTCAACGAGATCTGTTATGCCGTCGCGATCCGAGTCGTAATTTCCATCACCAGCTACCAACGGATTGAGGGTCCAAACCTCATCGCTGGCATTCCAGCGAGTGAACATCAATTCGATTCCATCGAGAAGGCCATCACCATCGGTATCCGGATTATTGGGGTCGGCGGTATAGCCAGTGAGAGAAATTTGCTCCTCGCTCAGGAATGTTCCGAATGAGAGTGTTGATTCAGCAGAAAGCCAAGGTGTCGCGAGCAATTCACCACCGACGTGTAAGAGATAGAATTGCGGAACAGTCGTGAGATCATCGATCTCACTCATGTTGCCGTCGATGACATTGTACTCCTCCCAATTGTTCATTCCATCACCGTCGGGATCACCGACCTGATCGCCTTCATCAACAGGATTGAGGGTCCAACCCTCGTCATACAGACTCCACCGCGCGTGATAGAATTCCCATCCGTCTGGGATACCATCGCGGTCAGAGTCGGGTTCGAGGGGGTTAGAGGCACCCACATCGTCGCTAGTGGTGCCGTTAATCAGACTGCGATATGAATTGCTGGTGTGGAGGCCGAAGGAGGCTCCGGCGAAGCCGATCCATGACTCGTGGGCGAGCAGTGTGGTGAAATTATCGGGGAATGTGAGGCTTGTATCGGTCGTATCGGTGTGGATAATCTGATCCTTGAGATGGTATTCCAGCCAATTGACCAATCTCTCATTCAAGTCGAGGACACCGTCGTGATTGACGTCAAATCCGTCCCCGTCAGGGTTGTTGAGGGCGTCCGAGCCATTCAGCGGGTTGATACCGCGGTTATTGCGGCCCCAAGTGCATTGGTAACGAGCCTCCCAGCCGTCAGGTAGAGAATCGCCGTCGGAATCGGGGTTATTGGGGTCGGTCTTGGTCCAATTCTGAGCAGCGCTGGCATTCTCTCGATGAGTAGGTAGGCCTTCGATGAGGACCGTCTCCAGCAAGTTGCCCCACATGTATTCGCAGAGGTTATCGAGGCCGTCTCCATCAGCATCCATGGTCGCATCGCTCGGGTCACGCGGGTCAAGGGTCCAGAGGTTGCCTCCGGTGTAAACATCACCAATCCAGCGACGGTGCTCAATCTCCCAGCCGTCGGGCATTCCGTCACCGTCACTGTCAGCGCTCGTCGGATCGGTTGGGCCATCAGTTCCTCCACCAGCTCCTGAGTTAAGCCAACCAGAGAGGTGGACGTCGAGGGCATCTTCGCCATCATCATCGTCACAGATGTATTCCTCATTCAGGTAATGACAAGAGAATTCCGTCGACTCGGCGAACCATCCCCAATACTCCTGACCGTCGGTCAAACCGTCTCCATCAGTATCGATATTTCGAGGGTCAGTGCCGTTGAAACCACCCTCGCTAGTATTGACGAAGCGATATTCGTCGAGATTACTCCAATCGCGGCTGAATTCGACTCCGGCGACATCGAAGTGAACTCCGTCAGCGTCGGCATCGCGCTCACGGTCGTAAGGGTCAGTTGGGTCGAGTCCGTAGACAAATTCCCAACCATCAGGCATACCGTCGAGGTCGGAATCAGACGACTGCGGGTCGATCGGCATGATGTTCATGTATTGACCAGGTGATACTCCAGCGAAGAGATACTCATTGCCATCATTGATGAAAGTCGAGAGTGATGTGACTAAACCCGGCATCCTCGTCAGGTTGTCAAAATATCCAAGGATGCCGTGAGAGCCACCCTCGAGAGCCCAAGTTCCATCCCTCGAACCGAGGATGATACATTTTTCAGTGGCGAGAATCGAGTGAATGTCGTTAGCGCCTTCCTCCCATCGCTCAATGTTGAACATTCGATCGGTGTTGAAGGCCTGCTCTGGCAGACCGACGAAGAGGTCGAGATCGATTAGGTGCAAGCCGCCAGGAGTACCCAGCCAGATTCCTGTGACCTCTTCGAGCGAGCCATCGGCGGCGACTGGGCCAGCGAGTTCCATCACATTCACAACAGCAGATTTAGAGGAATTTAGAAGGTCGGCAAATTGCACGTAATCCTCCGCCGTGTCTGTATCGTAAATCCAGAATGGGCTGCCGATGGATGGTGTTCCATCGGTCGTGTCCCAGCGGATCATTCCACTGTCCGTTCCGACGATGAGCATTGGACCTCGACCGGCCATCGGCACGTGAATGACTTCCGTCAGAGAGGCACCCGCATCGGCGACGAGATCAGAAAGGGGTTGAATGAAGATTGGAGAGGTGAAATCAGGAGTGCCTCGACCCGAGGCAGGCTCGGAGAGGGTCATCGTCCAGACATTTGTGCCTTGACCGAGAATGAAGAGGTCGAGATCACCACTGCCGGTCTGAAGTCTCTCGATGACCCGAACCGTCCCGAGATCAGATTCGGTCATCGTATCCATCTGTGGCAGACCGTTTTCAAGAATCAGAGCGTGAAGTCCTTGATTGGTGCCGATAATGAGGTAATCCTCTGATGCTGGACTCCACCTCATCATCGTGAACATCTCCATTCCTTGAGGGAGTTCGTCCGTTGAGGAGGTACCTTGGAATGGGTCGATGGTGGTGATTCCATAGGCTGAGCCGATAATCAAACGGTCTCGTCCTTGGTCGGGAATCACTGTATGGACGCGACCATCGACGAGCATGGGGTCAGTACCCTGATCGAAGAACATCACCTCACCCGAATCATCCGTAAGCATCGAAGCTCTCAATCCTGGACGAACCCAATT
>DUJH01000003.1:12600-16655 GCA_013329905.1 Candidatus Thalassarchaeaceae archaeon
GAGCGGTGGCAATTGATGAATCTGGAATGATGAAGCCATCGCGATCGATATCCCAACCGTCCGAATCACTATCGAGAACCGCATCGCTGGCATTTCGAGGATCGAGGCCGTGATAGGCTTCCCACCCATCAGGGATTCCATCACCTGGTACGGCGAGGCTGGTTGGAATCAACTCGCTCCAAGTGTAATGGTCAGAATCGATTCGTCGCGGATCGCTTCCCAACCAGCCATCATCTCCGGTCGGACGCTCAATATCAGTCTGACAAGCGTCAGCATGCAAATTCGGCATTTTGCCGGCGCACCACAAGCCATCCCTCTCGGTTAGCCAACCATCAGGTGCGCCGAACCAATATTCCTCAGAATTTGTGTATCTCTCACCGATATCTATCTCGCCGTCACGGTTTACGTCGAATCCATCGCCGCAACCCCACTGGCTCGCTTGATCGATGCAGAGATCGGCATCTTCGACCATATCTGAATTGTCGAGCGGATCGAAATAGAGGCATATCCATTCGCTGGTCGCTTGGTTTTGGTACCCTGTACCGCCCTCGGTGCACATGTATATCTCAAAACCGTCTGGCAGTCCGTCCCCATCGCTATCTGATTCACGAGGGTCGAGGTACTCCCGGAAACCCGATTCCGTTTCATCCGGGGATTTACCTGTCAAGGAGAGACGTTCGGTGAAACATGTGTCGAGCGTCCAAGGCCAGCAATATTCCATCAGGGCGCTCGCCCCATCCCGATCGAAGTCGGTGATATTATCTGAGCCATTCATCGGATCAAGACCATCGATGACTATGATTCCAAATGGAGTGTCAATATGGCGTGCCTCTCCGAATATCACCTCATGGATATCTGGGATGAGGTCATCATCTTGGTCCACCGCCATCGGCCCAGAACCAGGTTGGTCTGGGGGGTCTACCGAGGAGACCGGAGCCTGTGGTCGAGTCTGGGATACGAAGACGAGACTACTCAGAATGAGTAGGGTCACGAAGAAAGCTGTCTGCTTGCGTCGCATGATATGACCTCGTCTGGACATTCGCGAACGCTCTTGCTTGACTTATGACGATGATGGAGCGTCGTTCGGACATATGGGGATGACCCTTGCCCGACGGCTTCGCCGTCGCGCGCGAGGAGGGGGGTTACTGTTCGGGGTGTTTGAGAGTATTGTCGGGGTCGTATTGAAGACCCGACTGCGACGCCATTTGGAATGGTTCGATGGGTCTAGAGATTACGCATCTGGGAAGCGGTAGTCGAGGCAATGCCACACTGCTTTCTACGGGTGAGACTCGCGTGGTCGTCGACTGTGGATTCTCTCTGCGTCAGATGGAAGTGAGGTTGGCGAGGGCAGGGGTCGAAGGTAGCTCGATAGATGCCATCATTGTGAGCCATCACCACTCCGATCACTCGAAATCGGCCGCGCGCGCTTCAAAGAAATGGGGGGCGCGCTTGTATGCTAATCTCGAGACTACGATGAGATTGGGATTGGAACCGATTTCAGAAGTTCGGACTTTCGAAGGATTGGAGAGATTATACATCGCTGATGACCTGAGTTTATTGCCGGTTCCAGTACCCCATGATGGTGCAGATAATGTTGGAATTATCGCTAGTAATGGCGATGGTCGGAGGGCTGCAATTGTAACAGATTTAGGTGAGCCGACGCTTGAATTGATGAAGCATCTTTCTGGTTGTGAGCACATTTCGATCGAGGCAAATTACGACTTGGGGCGGTTGATCTCTGGACCTTATCCGCCTTCGTTGAAAAGGCGGATTTCAGGCAGAGGCGGTCACCTTTCAAATGAGCAGACTGCGGACATATTGGCCGAAGTTTTGCACCCTGGATTACAAAGTGTTGTTCTGTGCCATTTGTCCGAGAAAAACAATGCTCCTCATTTGGCTGAGTCGGAAGTGTTGCACCAAATTGGTGAGCGCTTCGATGGCGTGCTCTCAATTTGTGAGCAAGATGGACCCGAATTCTCCAATTGGCTCGGTCAGGCCGAGCCTGAGCGTAATTAGTAACGCGACTTGCGTTGACACGCTTCTGACTTTGCTGCTCAGTGGCCCATGATAGCTCGGTGAACTGCAGTCTGAACATCGCGCATACGGTCAACTGCTCCGAGTTCGCGGAATACAGTTAGAGAGCGTTGGAGATAGTTCATTCTCGCCGAACGGTCGGTTTCGACCTCACCGAGGCGAGCAAGGAGTTCTCCTTGCAAGAGACGGAAATCGTTGGATTCGGCGACGGAGAGTCCGTCTAGATAGTGCTCGGCTGCCTCGGCTTTTCGGCCAGCATCGCTGAGGACTTGGCCGAGAAGAATTTCAACCTCGACCGCGCTATGCGGGTCAGTCGCTTCAGAGAGAATCTCGAGTGCTGCAGAATAGTGTAGCAAGGCAAGATCATTATCTTTGACATTAGCATAATATCGGCCCAAAACCGCCCTGCTGCGAGCGTGTAGCGTATCCATTCCCTTGTCGATGGTACCATCGTGAGCGGCGAGGGCGTGATCACGAGCACGGTCGAGTTCTCCCATTTCGAGGAATGCTGCTGCGAGGCGAACTCTAGCATCCATCAATTCTGGATTATCTTCGACATCCAGTAGTTCCTCGACATTGCCGTAGACTTCGAGAGCGTGTCGTGTATCCTTGCGCCGACGGAAGATGTATCCCATGTTGATGTAAGACCGTGCAGCACCGACTGCATCTCTCGCAGCAACCTGTATTTCCAACGCTTGGCGGTGAAGTTCGAGTGCATCATCTACTGCACCACGCTTGACTGCGATATCAGCGCGAGCAGTCATCATTCGAGCTAGGCTCGTAGCTCGCTTGTGCTTTCTAGCAACCGGAATCGCAGCTGCATATTCCTCCTCGGCCTCAACCCAGCGTCCTTGGAGAGATAGGATGTCACCTCGCAATTCACGAATAAGTCCCCAATGCACTGCGTCGAATCCATCTGATTCGAGACTTCTGAGTATCCCCAACAGTTCGATATGACCCGATTTGACCAATCCCCGGCCGCTTCTTTGGAGGACTTCAGCGAGGGTTTCCAAATCCCCCGATGCGTTGAGGTGATGGATGAATTCGATTTTTTCCGCAGCGGTCTCGGTTCTTGTTCTATACCACTCAACTGCATTCGTGTGAAGTTCCGCTTTGAGAGATTCATCCATCGAGCGGACGAGGAACTCTCTGACCAAATCGTGGACATCGTAGAAATCCGTATCGATTCTACGCGCCAATCCCTTCTCCACCAAATCATCGAGCAAATCTATGTCAGCGTTGAGGCCAATAAGAGACTCTAGAGGCATCGGTTCCCTGAATACAGCAATTGCACCAAGTAAGCGCTTCTGAGGGCCGGACAACTTGCTGAAAATCTCCTTCTCGACGAATGCTTCAAGCGTTGCGTGGAAGGTTTCACCTACGCTTCCTCTGTTGATGAGTTCCAAAACCAGAGGGTGGCCTCGCGACAATGTGTAGATGTGCAAGAATTGTTGTAGATCTATGTCGGGCATCGCGGTCAGAATTTGTCGACTTGAATCTTGGTCGAGTCCTTCAAGTGGGATGAAGTGAGTGATCGTTGTTCCACTTGAATCAGCTTCAGGTACAACCATTCTGAATGAGCGGGAGAACATGACGAGACCCAATTCGTTCGAATCAGGTACTCGCAGTGTGAGTCCTCCAAGAATTGCAACAAAATTCTCATCGGCGACCTTGTGCAAGTCATCGATGACAATGAGTGCGGGAGAATTCTCCAGACCCTCAACAATGAGATTGACGGCCATGTTTACTTGAGGGACCGGTGTCGATGAAACGTAATCACTGAGATCATTATTCCCAATCATCGAGAGCCACTCAGCACAGGCTTCAAGGAAGGCTCTCGACCCCTCCCAATCTTGACACCTGTGATACAACATATTCCTGCGGTGAGTGAATCGCTCTAGCAACTTGGCGGCAAGAGCAGTCTTACCGATTCCAGCGATTCCAGGGACTAGGAGTGTAGTCGATTCAGCCTCAAGGATGTCAGCCATTCGGTTGATTTCGAGGTCACGCCCAAAGAATCG
>DUJH01000003.1:16696-16877 GCA_013329905.1 Candidatus Thalassarchaeaceae archaeon
ATGCTTTGAGAGATCTCGCTCAATAAGATCAGGCGATAGCGTGGAGAGATCTACCGTGCCGCTATGATCGAGGTATCGGAGTATATCGACGTGTCTCAGAGGTAATTCGGTACTCTCCAATGCGGCTCGTAAGTCAAGATTCTCTGCTCGGCCATCTGCGTGGATAAGTCGGACAGGTTGT
>DUJH01000003.1:16903-17596 GCA_013329905.1 Candidatus Thalassarchaeaceae archaeon
GTGGAGAGGTCCACCGTTCCGCTATGATCGAGGTAACGGAGTATATCGACGTGCCTCAGGGGCAATTCTGTACTCTCCAATGCGGCACGTAAGTCAAGGTTCTCTGCTCGGCCATCCGCGTGGATAAGTCGGACAGGTTGTTCGCTGACCTTCACCCAAATGTCGTCGGCAAGATTGACACCATCCGATGTGAGAAAGTATGCCTTGCGCTTTCGAGAGACTCCGGAAACATGGGCTTGCCTCTCGATGAGGTGGCCTGATTCCTTCATGCCGGCGATTGCTCGCGGGACATTCGACCTTGCGATTGCAACTGCATTGGCGATTCCCATCTGAGATATTGCGAATGGAACCTCGACCTTGTCTGCATAATCAACATAATCCCTCAGATGTAGCAGGATACGCTCCTGAACGCCCGGACGGGGGACTGTCATGGTCGCCATTAATCGGTGAGCGATTCGTGCCACTCAAGAAAGTATCCGCGGTTCGGACCGTCTTGAATCATCAAGCGATGTGGTCTGGATCGGGTACCCATTCTTCCTTCTGTGAATCCCAGAGCCATCCTGGATGCTCGTCGCTGCGCACCAATTCTACAGATGAGGCACTAGCATTTTCGTCAGAATCTTCGCCGTCGCTGATTTCGTCATCTTCTTCGAAGGAGACTACTCCGCTGAAGAAGAGCGCAGCACCGATACC
>DUJH01000003.1:17761-22720 GCA_013329905.1 Candidatus Thalassarchaeaceae archaeon
GCGAGGAGTACAACGACGATGAGAATAACAGTCATAGCACCCATCCCTCCTTCTTCGTTAGGAGGAGAGATCGCAGCTCCTTCAATCGGATCTGAGCCACTGATTGTGAAGACTGGATTGATTGTTCGGCTAATCATCGATCCAGGTATACCAAGCTCCCAAGTCGAATCCTCTAACACCACGGTTGAATTAATCTGAGTGCCGCCCAATGTCACACGGACCGTCTTGCCAGGCAATCCAATTCCAGTGAACGTAATCACCTCTCCCTTTCCTGCGGTCGTCTGGTCTGGTTCTCCAACATAGAACTCGATTGGAATGACATTGAATGACACCGGAGTCGATATTTCCTTCGAACCATGAGGGTCGGTTGCGACGAAGATGACATTACTCAGCGACCATGTTTCCATATCTTCGTTGTAGAATCCCATCGACTTCGGGTCGTAAATTGCTACGCCATCGACTCCGATATTGATTACTAGACCAAATTCGTCATCTGATGAGCGAGCGGAGTCATCATAGACAGAAAGAATGAGATTATTCACACCATCCACATCATCGAAGTAATCCAATAATTGAATCTCAGCCTTTGTGCATGGATTTTGGGAAGTGGTGTCCACCTCACAATAGAGGCTCACTTCGGAAGCCCAAGAACTACCATCGAATGTTGGACGATGGTTATCTGCATTCGGTGGATTGTCGGCGACGACTTGGACTTCCAACCAATCGCTGAACTCGAATCCATCATAGGAGCGGGCCTTGATGAGATACTGCATATTGTGCATCATGACATTGGAATTCCATTCCAATTCCCAATAACCATTCTGAGCGATCTCAGTGACGGTTCCCGTGAAGATATTGATGTAACCATTAGCGACGTCGAGAATCTCGACATCGACACGCGTAATTGCTCCATCATTATCTCGCGCGACTCCGCTGATGATGGACTCCTCACTCACCTCGTAGATTTGTCCACTTTGAGGTGTAGTGAGACTGACGAATGGCCTAGCATTCTGGTTATCTATCTCTAGGTCGAGCACTACCGGCTCGCACTCATCTAATTCTCCATTGCAGAAGTCAGAGTCCGAGGCCCAGATTGTGAATGTGTAAGTCGCGAGTTCGCGTGATAGACCACTGAAATCCCACGTCCATGACCATTCGTTAGATCCTTCGGTAGAGGTGACAACGTTGTAATTTGGCCCTTCTATCTGGATGTATATCTGATCAATATCAGAACCGCAATCGAAGGGACAGCCATACGGGTCATGAGCACTCCCCTCGAAGGTCACCGTCCCATCAGAATGGGTCGAATATGAGCTAGGTGAGGTCACGCTCACAGAAGGAGCCTCCGTATTCACCTTGATTGTACGAGTGATGATTGGTGAATACTCGAGGCCGTCGAATGAGCGGAACTCGAATGTGTAGTCTCCCTCTTGACGACCGGACATATCGAAATTGTAGTACCAGTTGCTGAATGGATGATTATTGCGAGAGACATATTCAGGCGCAGCTCCACTTGCATCTGTCGCGTGACCAGCACCGCTCCAATCACTGGTGAATGGATCCTTAATCTCGACAGTATGAACGTATCCCTTCTGGTCCCATTGTGCCAATTCATCATTCTCATAAATACCAGCCCAAGTTCCGTCGAAGGCTGAACCAGTGAGGTTCAACACACGTCGGAAAGAGTGCCCATCCCCTTGGATAACAGAGACGGAAGGAGCCGCGTTTTCGAGGAAAAGCGTGTCTTGGTAAGTCGTTTCGGTCAGAGTAAATTCTCCGGTGTCAAGACCATATCCGAAAAGATACGCAGTATATCGGTAGAGGGAAAGTTCGCGAGTTCCGGCGGAGTAATCGCAATCTGGGTCCTCAGTATCGAGAAGGAGATCTCCGTCGTTATCCTCCCCGTCAGAACACGAATCTTCGTATTCATCATCGGCAAAGCCGTCTGGATTGTCTCCACCAGCTAAGCCTCTGAAATCGAGATGGAAATTCGAAGCCAAAGAGAACCATGGGGTGTAACCATCAGCATCAGTCTCAAGACTGTACAAATCATTTCCATGCGCGTCTTCAATCAATACATTCGCATTTTCCACTCTCTGGCCATTGACGAGAGTCTGGAAGCGTACCAACTCAGCACGCTGAACCTGAACTGCATAATGAGTGGGTTGCGTGTTAATCTTGATCTTTGAGAGGTCGAGGTTCGACAGGTTAGAGAAGGTGAATATTGTTGAATTATTGTCCATATTCAATGCTAGAGGGAAGTTGTGAGGGGTGTAATCATCACAGGAAGCACAGGCCTTGACTTCGTGAGCAATGACCCCATTCTGCCACTGATTCTGATGCCATGCCTCCTGATCATCCCAACTGAGAATCACGGGGAATTGGTCAGGGGGAGGGCTCGGGATGTACTCTGATTGAACAGTAACTGAGGACTTTGAGACATTGTATGTGACTTCGACTCCGTTCCAGATATTGTTACTGAAGAAAGCGAGGCTTCCATACTGCTGTGAAGTGTCTCCTCGTTCATAATGTTGGATAATCGCACCAGTTCCTTGCACATTGAAGGTATTTCGACGGACATCGAGGAGACTTCCTGTTGATCGAATGCCGTCGGCATTCCCTCCGGCGTCGATGACATTGTCTACGATGGTGACTCCAGCCCTGTGAGCCATAATAGCTGGACAAGTGAATGGACCACCCCACCAGGTGTTGGAAGAGCATGCTCCAGCCCCAGCCGTAGAAATCGAATTGTTAGCTAGGTAGAGGCGTGCTGGGGTAGGATTAGGGGCTTGAGATCCATACTCCCCAGCCAGTACAGGTTCCTTCGCTGTGTCGAAGATGGTATTGTTCTCCGCAATCACATCGTAGGATCCTAGAAGCCAGAGACCGTTCCAACCGCCGATGGGGCCAATTGCGTTGTTGTGAATCGCTGCCTTTGCGGAATAGACTGCAATTCCCGAGCCGTCACCAGCCCCTTGCAAAACATTGTCGTGAATATCGACATCCGCTCCAGCGTAAACTGTTATTGGGGTCTTTTCAGCGGTTGAAATTGTATTGTAAGCAATTTCGACGTTGTATTCTGTTTCTCCAACCGCCTTGAGGCTATTGACGTCGATTCCATTGCAATTCACCGTGAGGGATGAATTAGTAATCTTTCCAGCAGAGTTTCGTATACTGAATCCAAAATCACCACTTGTCACTTCTGAATCGTCGATACGAATGAAAGTCTGCGAAGCCCAGATTGCCGAGCGACCACCGTCGCGATTCCCACAACCCTTGTCTGTTGATTGGAACGATGCACCTTCAAAAATCATCGGCGAAATCGGAGTTCCTCCACCGTAAACCTGGACGGCTTGGCCTGTGACGCCACTCCGTCCGTCATTGCCAGCGACATACTCGCCACCGATGAAAGTGGGTTGAGCAAGGTTGGTGGCGAGGACGCTGGTCGTGTTGATATCATTGAATTTCATTCCACGGAGCGTAGGGCTAGCACCGTCTATGACCAACGCCCCATAGCGATATTCGGACTCAAGTTGCACGAAGAAGGGAATTCCCCAAGCACCGTTGAATTCGATATTTCTCATTCCGGATTGTGAAAGATCCATTGAATCTCTCAGAATTACCCCTTCTCCACAAGAGGAATCGCGAATCCAAATCTTGGAATTTCCGGACCCAAGTCCGTAGCATTCACCTGTTGCGTTAGAAACCGCAGGTTCTGTCCATGTCAGAGTGATTGGGTTATTCGCACCTGCGTTACCGCTGGCTCCACAAGCCGAGACTCCTGCACAAAGATTACCGCGAACGTCTAGCATTGTCCCATTTGGGAAAGTAATTGTAGTTCCAGGGTCGATAATTAGCTTGGCTCCTGCAGCCACTGAGATGTCGTCGGTAATCTGGTGAGAACCACTCCAAGTCTCCGTTCCTGTGATTGTTCCACCGGTTGTCTCATTGGTCGCTGAGACTGGTGTAGCTGGTCCAATCAGAGCCACAGTGGTGCTCATCAGCATCAACATCACCAGGAAGTGACTTCTTGCTCGCTCGCTCATCATGTATCGTGGGGTTCATCAAACTGATTTAATCATAGGGTTGAATCGAGCCGTAGGCTCGGCTGATACGGATTAGGGTATCATGATACGCCGTCAGGACGAATTTAGGTTATATTGAATTCGAATTCGACTTGATTCAACCATTCGACAGCATCTAGAACTCCATACCCTCTCTTATTGTGATGAGAAGCATCTTCTTCCTGCGAAATCAAAGACGATGTGGCCAAAGCGCGCTTGACCTGTTCCATTTCTCCTGCGTCGAAAACTCCGTCCTCCCCCCTCATTTCCTCGCCATGAATTTCGAGGATTATCGAGAGGGCACCGACTACAATTACTGTTGAATCGGAGGTGCCCGTAGAATAGGCGTACGGTGGTTGGATATCGGTTGACGCGGTAGAGAACATTTTCACACCCGGAGCTCGAACCTCTGGCTTCTGATTCGGGAAAGATCGCTCCTCTCCCGAATATGGGTCAATTGAGGCCCCTACGGAACTATTCAACCAGACGCCACCGTTACTTGTCGATGCTCCGACAGCAATTACTCCAGGGATGTTTGCTGGAATTGATACATCATTGACGCCAGCCTTCATTCCGTTGTTTCCGGCGGCCGCAACGACAAATATTCCTGCATCGAGCGCCTCATTGACCGCCGCGACAGTTTCGGATTGAAGGCTGCTCATTCCACTTCCTGGATCGCCTCCTAAACTCAAGCTGATAATGTCTGCATCCTGAGTGATTCGGCACCATCGAATGGCTAGTGCAACACGGTCAGCCTGTCCTGATTTGCCTTCGGGACCGAGGGCAATAGCCACTGAGAGATCCACTTCAGGAGCCGCGCCAGTATAGGTACCGTTGGCAACTAAGAGACCGGCCATTAGCGTTCCATGGTAATCATTGCCGACATCTCGTATGT
>DUJH01000003.1:22771-42498 GCA_013329905.1 Candidatus Thalassarchaeaceae archaeon
GAGGGCAATAGCCACTGAGAGATCTACTTCAGGCGCCGCACCAGTATAGGTTCCGTTGGCAACTAAGAGGCCGGCCATTAGCGTCCCATGGTAATCAATACCGACATCTCGTATGTTTGAATGGTTGCCGTCGTAGAAATCACGGAAGCCAACGAGATTTAGGTTCTCAAAGTCAGGGTGGTCGTCATCGATTCCGGTATCTACGATGCAGACGTGAACTCCGGAACCGAAGTAACCCTCATCCTGGAGTTCACGAATTCCCGTGCTCTCAAATGCCCATTCAGAATCGGGTAGGAAGGGCAAAAGGTAAGCTTGGATAAAAGGCCAACTAATCAGTAACAGAACCGTGCCGATGGCGAAACTCACCGCACCCCAGGGCCAGAGGAATTTCTTCATAGGTCCGAATGGCCAACGTAATTCCCTAGCCTCTTGATCGGTCAAGCCGTACTCTGACCCGGAATAACCAGGTGCTTCCGAGTCGACTGCCGTGAGTATTCGTGAGTCATCCGGCTCGGGCATCAACTCTAGTTTTTCAAGAGCCATGAGTCATCCACCAAGGTCCCCTCTACTCAGTCAGTCTATGAAGAACTGTTTAGACTCGCGGTAAAACCGATTCGAATAGACGTATCAGAATGGAGCTCCGGGACGGCGAGTTCCTGATCTGGTGAAGTACCACAGAACCAAAGACAGCAACACGATGAGCACCAAACCGATGACCGTAGTTGGAGTAGTGTCCTCGACTGGAGGTGTCTTCAGGGTGTATCGCTTGTTCATCTCTTCAGGTTGTTCAATGAACTCCTGACCTTCTGGAGAAATCTCGAAGTCGAACCACTGCTGACTTGGCCCTAATCCTCTCAGGTCTACATCGATGAGGAAGGTTACTTCCTCTCCCGCAGGTACATCATTTGTTGCGTTAGAGTGAACATCTGTTCCACGTATCGTTGTATTCAAAGTGACCATCTGAGCATCGACTAATCCGGTATTCTCAACTACAACTGTGAACGTGTGTATCGTGTCGTAGACCGGTTCAGACGAGGAGAATACCTCTTGGATTTCAAGAACCGGTAGTGAGGTCTTCACCTTAACCGCAATCGGTTGGTAGCTGCCGTTATTCTTGTCGGTCACAGTGACAGTGACAATGAATTCCTCATCACCGGTGGCGTTCGCAGGTGCGAATACCATCAAGGTGTGAGTCGTATCGACGAATGGCCCCAATGTGTGAGAGGTCGCTCCGGTTCGTTCCCAACTATCAGGAACCTGTGAATCATCGAATTCGAAGGTGAAGCGCTCATCTCCGTTTCCAGTATTAGTGAAGAGAATTGGAATCGAGATATTTTCTCCAGGTCGGATTCCATAGACTTCTTGCATTTCCTCACGCAACTCAAAGCCGTGAATCTGAGGAACTCGCACCTTTACCTCATCATCGTGGTGATATCCATCCGTTCCTGCGAACATCAAAGTCACCTTGTGACCGTCCTCAAAGGATTGAGCCGTCGAACCGTTAGCGAGTGACACTCGTAGCCTTAGATTATCGTAAGTCGTGGTGTTATTGCTATCTAGTCCAAACTCAAAGGAAAACTGGGTAGTCCAGTTCTCAATCGAAGAATCCCAAGCCTCGACCATCCAATATTGTCCGTCTGCACCGGCGACATTACCGACGACGGTGTAGGTGGAGACTGATTCGTGTCCAAGGTAATCTAGTGACAAAGTGAACTCGATTGGAGTGTATTCGTCATCCTCACCCATTGATGCTAGGACATCATCGAGTTCTCCTTCAACTGTCAATTCTCCACCGCTGACAGCGGTGATAGTTGATTCAATCGTGTGATTTGCGACACGATTGAAGGATAGCTCCTGTGTCACTGAAGCGGTTAAATCCGTTCCAGATGATGGAATGTTGATGTTCTTCGAAGAAGTGTAATCCATTGTTCGGTCCATCTGTTCAACTGAGAACTCACTCTCTACAGAGATGGTTCCGCCTGGCAAGAGAATCGATATCCCACCATCATCTGAGAGGATAGCGTCCCACTCGACACCGGCACCAGAGGAAATAGTGAACTTCGGTTCGTCGATGATATCTGCACCTTCGAGATCGGTCTCAGACAAATCGTGTGCAGTGCCGTCAAAATCAAGCCACTCGGTTGAGAGATGTAGCCATCCGCCATAAACGAGGGCGGCTTCAGCATTTCCTCCATCCGAGATGTCAGCGTTCACCATTGCCATCGCAACTAGGTTAGATTCCTCAAGGGTTGCTCTGATGATCCAATTACCAGGTTCAACCAAAGCTGACCATTCTCCAGTCCAAACACTATCTTCGTAGATCTTGTCAGGTGTGACTCGATCTCTTACCATGCCTTCAGTCGGTATCAATACCAATTCGACATCATCGCCGATAGCGGCGAGATTTGAGTGAGTGATGTTACCCCAGACCAAGACGTGTCCAGCTGTGAGCTCAATCTCAATCGAGTTCGGTGCGTTCATCGCCACGGATTCATTCTCTTGAGCAAATCCTTCCCTATGAGTTGAGATTTGCCAAGATGAATTGAGTGGAACAAAGACATTCCACTCCCCTGTAGAATCGGTAGTGATGGAAATGTTATCTTCCCCTTCACTGCTCATCATGACCTCAACATCAGGGACTCCTTCCCCAACATCAGCATCGTCGTCATCATCGTGGTCCCAGAATATGGTTCCAGACATTTCGACATAGGTTGTAGCGACAATTTGAATCAGACCATTATCGCCAGACACGAGTCCGCCATCGATGAGTTCAACGTTGTCAATTACGTAACGCGTGCGACCCTCAGTATGGTTCAACTCGATATCCCATGAACCGGCGCTGAGAGAACCTTGCGAATCTCCAGAAGCGTCAGTGAAGTCGAGATGCACTCTACCCAAGTCTTCATTGGATGTGATTACTAGATCCATTCCCTGCAATGGGGAGCCGGATTCGTCTAGCACGCGAACTGAGAATGCTCCCAATTCACTTGTAGAAATGGTCTGTGCGTCATTGGCGTTAGCCTCGGAGACCACGATGAGTGTTCTAACACCCTCAACCACGCCATCGCCAATGTTGATTGAATCAATCACGGCAATCCAAGTGCTTGCTGGCAAGTGATCGACAATAGTGCCATTGGCATCAGTTGTTCTCGAGATGATGTCATTTCGATTATCGGTATCGATGAATTTCACATTCTGATCCGCAAGCGGCCCTCCACTCTCGTTAGTGAAGGTCAAGTCAATCTTCCACTCTGGGTCAAATCCGATGCTGCGAGTCACGACTTCTCCGCCAAATCCGACATCGAAGTAACTGTTCCCAGTCATGATACGCGTACCGAACAAGTCTCCCGCGCGCGCGTCAGAGATTTCGACATCGATGCGGTAGGAGCCGGCCTCGACCGGTACCACTGCATGGCCGGCTGAGGTCCACTCAGAGCCATCGGCTTCCACATCGACGGTCATTCCTGCGAAGTTATCGACTGGAACAATCGAGAATCTGTATTCTACCGGTGTGCCATTCGCTGGATCATTGTCGGTGTTGTGATCAAGGAAGAAGTCGATTTCGACGAATGATGAATCGGGGTTGAGGTACATATTGACAGTGTCATTATTGCCATCAACATCCAGAACCGTTTCATTCGCGTTCAACCAAGTGAGGTCGGTCGTGAATGTCCAAATACCCTGTGGGAGGACTGTTGCGAAGGTTCCCATCTCGGTAACATCGAGGTGCCAGACCGCATCGATACTCTCGTGAGTAGCATAGACGGTGACTGGCTCCCAGCCTCCGATATTCGAATTGTAGTAATTACCCAATCTGTTGATGTTGAGAGCACCGCTTACCTCACTGCCCGGTCGTGCAATCATAGTGACGTCCTCCATGTCCTCGGTCACAATGAAGCGAGTTCCGTTGACGACGTTCATCACGCCTGCATTGACTGTTGCATCGACTTCTGCTCCAATTGGCAGAACAACTGAGAACATTCCTTCTCCATCGGTATTAGCTGTGATCGAGAAACCTTCCCAATGGAAGACGACAACCTCGTGCTGTACTGGCTCCGTCTCTAGTGTAATGTTTGCTTCAGGATCGGCCGGCTTCGTATCATAATACACGACGCCAGAGACGGTCATTGATTCTCTGAAGACGAAGGATGTGTTGATGTCTGCATCTACTTCGATCTGTTCCCACAATTGCTCAGACTCCGAAAACGTGTGACTTAGAATCCACTCGCCTTGCCTCAATTCAACCATATATTCACCCTTCTCTGCATCGTAGACTGCATCGACCGGTGCGATCGAGGTATCCGTGCTGAGCAAGGTGAGGTTCAAGTCACTGGCGTCGGTTACTGTACCGTTTACAGAACGAGAGAGAGTGAAAGTAAGGTCGTAGGTAATCGGGATCGGAGTTGGGAATTCCATCACTGAATCGGATTCGGCTTCGAAGATATGGATAATCTGTGCTTCGTTGAAGCCATCGCCATCCATGTCGAGTTCAGCCAGATAACTACCAGGGACAACAGGCCCGAAGGTGAACGAACCGTTCTCATCTGGTGTGATATGGCACGGTGCATACATGACTTCGCTGCACTCTCCCTGTGAAGTAGAATTCTCTTCATCTACAATGCTGAGTTGTACTTCTCCAGTTAGTGGGTTCTCGTTTGAATCGAGTAACTTACCACTGACCACACCGCCGTAGACATCGATTTGATGCAGAGATGCAACACCCTCGAATGGGA
This sequence comes from Candidatus Thalassarchaeaceae archaeon, assembly GCA_013329905.1. Taxonomy (GTDB): domain Archaea; phylum Thermoplasmatota; class Poseidoniia; order Poseidoniales; family Thalassarchaeaceae; genus MGIIb-O1; species MGIIb-O1 sp8684u. The sequence goes on from DUJH01000003.1 coordinate 27,505, forward strand.
CATTGAATCCATCATCAATCTCGACGCGAGTTCCATCTGAGAAGACGACTGTAACATCGTAAGATCCAGGAATCGCGTCGGTCAGATGGAAGGTTCCAGCCTGAACCATTGGTCCGCTAAACTCTCCTTCCCCAGTGTAAGTTCCAGTGCCGTTCAGAGTTCCGTAAGACTCGAGGTCTGGATTCGATGCATCAATCGTGAAGATACCAGATCCAGACAACGAGGAACCGTTGTGAATCTGAGAGAAAGATGCTGTTCCATTCGATGTGAATCGACCAGTCGCGTTGACCGCACCATCGATGAGGAAATCTCCATCGGCTAGACTGCACACTGAGAAGTTCTCAGGCATAGTGCCATTCTCGTTACATTCTCCATCAACGACGTCAGAGCCATCGATGATACCTGAGATTGTTCCGCGGCCGGTGAACTCACCGGAAGCAGCGAGACTATGGCCATTTAGGATAGTCTGGGTATGCGTTCCGACGAAATCACTCACAGTCATCATACCGGTGCTCGTAACCTGCCCCTCGCCAGTGAATGTGACCTCGCCAATTCCTTGGAAGGCCAAGTCGGTTCCACTGACCGCTCCTGTCGATGTTTCGAGGGAAATCGGCTGCATCTGAATTGCATCCCAGGATGGGCTCAACTCGACCACTGCGTCAGTAATCGCCTCAGCATCGAATGCTTCATCTCCAGTCCAGACAAGACGTCCGGTGGAGAACGATGCATCGGCTGAGATGTCTACTGTAAGGTGGACCTCTCCATTGGAGTGCCCATCCTCACCCGACACATTGACGATGGTCTCTGCGAGCCATTGTGAACCTGAGACGTTGCCAAGAATTCCGGTGATGAGGTTAACATTACGCTGACCTTCCGTAGATTCTGTAGCGACATCCTGTAGCATTCCACCAGAACCGGAGAGCAACAATTGGCGAGCAGTATCTAGATCTGGTTCTCCGAAGAAAGCACTGACGCGGATTCTTCCCGCGGGCACTACGAATGAGTAGTCCCCATTCTCATCGGCATCGACGGTTCCAATCGGAATCCAGTAAGTTCGCTGGTCACGATCGATGACCGTTCCGTTCTCATCTGCGACTTCCTCGCCGCTGAATGCGTCACGCTCAATTAGGATTCGAGCGTTCGGAATAGGCCCTACGCCATCGAGTTCGACGGTGCCTTCAATGGTCGCACCGCTGTAGTATTTGACGACCTTCACATTGGTGTTAGCGCGACCGATTGCCGCATATCCGCCATCGAAGATGTCTGGGACACTGTTGTTATTCTCATCAGGAGATGCCGTTCCGTCGTTGTACCAATTGGCGACTACGAAGTGGTTCATCATAGCCCCTGGTAGCGGGAAGGCATTCTCAAGAGGTGAATTCGGAGTTCCACTAATCGCCCAAGTGGGGCCTGGTTGTGCTGGATCTACATCAAGACCAAGACTTGTTGTGCCATATCCCACATAGATTCGTGCGACCATTGTCTCAAAGAAAGACTCTGTCTGCTGATACTTGATGTCGATCAGTTGAATCATATCAGCTGGATCGTCCATTGCTCCAGACTGTTGTTTGACGACATCGTTCAGGTATTCGAGTTCATACTGTTCTGCACTCATGTATGATGTTAGACCCTTTTGTTGAGTCTCGTAAATCGACTCGATGTAATGATTTGGATCCAATCCAGAGAGTGTTGTTGGCGCATAGAAAATCCCTGTAGTTTGGCCACGGTGATAACTCTGATCTGCGTAATATGCACCACCGAGAGGATACAACCTGTCATCGATTGCAAAGTATCGAATCTCGTTGTTTCGCATTATGGTCTGACCGAGGCTTCCCTCGTAATCCTGAACCTCGTACTCCATCGATGTACTGATATCGTGATAGAGATCTACCAACTGTTCAGTTGAGAGAGCAGAGGTGAGGAATGCTCGGGCGAGACCGAGCTTTGCATTGACTCTGTGGAGGTTAGTCGAGACGTCATCGAAGTCTTCGATCAAGTCCGCAGTATATCGATATTCACCGATTTCGTAATGACTGATGACCTCATCTTCGATACTGGTCGTGGCTTGTCCGCCGAGAATTCCTCGCGTATCATCGAACAAAGTACTAGCTGCCGATGAATCGTTTGTACCATTACCGACCTGCTCGCCGTCTTTCATGACATACCACATCTGCTCAAGCGGAAGTCCATCCTCTCCAAGGGTGGAACCGTGCAGCAGTTCGGTGGTGTGAGATACGAGCTGGCTGTTGACATACTGCTCCTGCACATCAGAGGCATAGAGAGCTAGTGATCGGTCCTCTACGAATGACTTGTCTCCTGGACCGAAGGACATTATCTGGTAAAATTCAGAGACCTGATCCTCAGTGAAGTGTTCGTTGAGAACATTCGAGAATTCTTCAGTAAACTTACCGTCATCAGAATACCTGCGGTCTCCCTGAGCCAGTGTCGCGATGAACATAGCCAAAGTATCGTCCTGACCAGATGAAAGCAGCATAGCTCCGCTGTTAGGGATACCCGATTGGAAGTTGTCGGCGACCGTTGGATGCTCTCCTGAGTCGAGGGCTTGGAATCCGTAGTCCCACCATGAAACGAAGGCTGGTCGATGACCGAATGGTTCGTCAGCATCTTGTTCTGCTAGCCATTCGTAGGCCATATTCCATCCTCCACCATTGAATCCGGGACCGAAGGTTCCCATGTACCAGCAGCCATTACTGCAGGTCGTAGATGGAGTGTATGTGCTGCTGTCGAGGACTGAAAGTCCAGCGATGTCGTACCTGAGAATATCTGGAGTAATGTCGTAGATTGCTTGATCGATATCTCCAGCTGCCGTCTCTCCACGAGGAATACCAGAATCAATACCGTAAGTGACGTGCTGTGAAGCGACCAGCATGAAGACCAGCATGAGAACTGGAATCAAAGGTCGCTTAGCACTTGCTGGGCGAATCGCACGGAAACGAGCTCTAGGAGTTCCGATTCCAGACCGACGCCATTCCTTAGCGAAGGCTTGGAAATCAGCCATCTTCCATAGAGCGGCGATACCGATAGCACCGACAACAGCCATCGCCGGTGTCGCATTGAAGATGAAACGGCCAGCGGTCCAAGCCATGTATGCCGCGATGAGCACCCAAATTCCAGCTAAAGACTGACCTTGCTTCTCATCGCGCGCACCACGCCAAAGCAGAATGAACGCGTATCCAAGGGAGATGAGCGTGACAATCGGCCCATACGAGGCGAAGAGAACGCCACGACTCGGCGCCTGAGCCTCACCAATCGTCCCGAAGATCTTGTTCTTCGAGAAGTAGAATCCACCAGTGAATAGGATGTCCCATCCATCGTAAATCTCGGCCGATTGGAGAATCCAAAGTATCGCAAGGATTCCTCCGAACAACACGCCACCGCTTCCGATAACAAGCAGCCAAGGCTTATCGCGGAAGCTCGAAGCAACCCAACCGAGAGCGAAAGTGAATCCAACGATGTAGAACATCGGCTGGAATCCACTAGGTGCCCAAAGCAAGTTGAGACCTGGCCAGATGTAGAACGGCAGCGGAATCAAGAATGTAGTGAACATCATCTGTAGTGCCGCCGAAGTCAGCGGTAGGCTGTCACGGCGGCGGAACATGTTGACAATAATCTGAGCCGCAAAAGCAAGGAAGAGGATTCCAGGTCCGTAGACGAATCCCTTCCAACCGAGTGCGACCGTCGAGAAGCTGATTCCTGCCAAGGTCGCGTAGGACATGACAACCGGGCTCCTCTTCCACATCTCGCGCATTCCTGCAATGAGATAGAGTGGATTTGGACCAGGATTTCGGAACATGCGCTCGCTACCAATATCGTGAACCGCTCGTACCCAGAAGTAGAATGCCATCGTTAGGAATAGCAACGCAAACGAGTCGTGGTCAGCTAGACCAAAGGTCGAGTGGCTGATGTGACCCGGCATCAAAGCCATGAGCCAAGCGGCGATAACGCCCGCCTGAGTGCTGTGCAGACGTGCTGCAATACCGGCAACTGGCAGAATGATCAATGCACCGAAGATAGCAGGGAATCCAGCGACGGACCACCAGACTACCTCATCCGCGGGGATGCCTGTGAGCCATTCCAGAGCCAAGCCACCGAGGGCAAGACACCACGAGAATAGCGGAGGCCGCGGGTTGATTCCACCAGACGGGTAAGCCCGATCCGCATCGAAGATGAAGTGGGCTCGCTCAGCGACAATGTAATCGACAACTCGCTTCATGTACCAAGGGTCCGAACCTCCAGTCATGTCCCAAAGTCCAGTGATATTCGCATTCATCGCTGGCAGAACATTCCATCCGGTTCGAATCATAAATCCGATAACGACTGCCGAACCGACAAGAATCGAATAGGAGTTTTCCTTCCACCAAAGGCGGAAATTGCTCGGTTCGCGGCGAGGAGCGATATCACCGAAGTAACCACGAGCCGCCAGCATCAATGCCAGCACATTCAACCAGAATGTGATGAACAACCAAGAAAATGCCCCGATAAAATCGCTACCAGAGAGGAAGTTGATTCCTTCTGGCAACTCATTACCAATCTCAACCAAGTGAGCGAAACTGTAGATGATCCAATTGACTGCGGCGACAGCGCCCAGTACATGCCAGCGCTCAGCGCGGCAGAAGGCTACGAACATGATGACGACCGAGGTCGACATTGCCCATACGCTTCCAAGATAAAGGTGGGATTCGAAAATCGCTGCGTCGGAGATTCCAGCCAACCATAGCAATGGAATCAAGTTCACAAGGAGAATAACAACTCCTGTGATGATCAAGTCTCGGTGTTCCGAGACATCGAGCTTCGAAGGCAACCTAGAGAACAAAGCTCCTGATCCAGGAGGCATGAGTGAGCCGCGGAAGGCGATTGCCAGGAAAGTTCCGAGGACCATCGAAGCGGCCCAGAACGCAAAGAAGTTGGCAGCGAGGCCGGCTCGCTGAACATCAAGCAATTGAGACTGTAGTGAAGCGCCCTCAACGATAACCAGTTCCGGCATCGCAGCTGCATAAGCCACAGCCATGTGGAATCCTGCAACCATCGAGAAGAGGACGGTTGCCTCCTCGCTTCGGTTAGACTTGACTAAAAATAGCGTAGCAATCGCCATGAAAGCGAATGTTGTAGCCACGATTGGATCGATAAAGCCCAGAGACTCAACGACGATGGGCACCACTGCGAAGAGCGATGCGACAACAGGAGTGCGGCTTGCGAAGGAATCATCTGGCAGAGCAGATACCCAAATCCTTCCCAGAACAGCCGCTAATGCGGCTGCTACGGGAAGGATGACTAACTTTCCTTGGTCAATCATCGCATCGTCAGCAAAGGATGTGGCAGTCATGAAGAGCAGGAGTAATCCCGCAAGTACCACTGGGGTCGAAGCCAGACCTAAGGTCTGTCCGACGTCCCTCGCATTCCCATTTTCGTAAGACATTGTTTCATCACCGTCTAAATGCAGCCTGAAGGCTCAGCGTCGCGGCGACCAAAAGTTCTGTTATAACCGTTCTCGGAAGGCACGCTACGTAGTAGCGGTACTACTATCGAGATTAGAGGAGTCAGAGAGCCCTATAAGCGATGTCCCGACGATGGTGTGAACCCTTGAGTCGGATCTCATCGATGACCGCGTAGGCAGCCCCCACAGATGTCGAAAGATCATTGGCTAAAGCGGTCGCTGAAAGTACTCTTCCTCCACTCGAAACAAGATTCCCGTTCTGATCGATATTGGCCCCTGCAAGATGTACAAATGCGCTGATTTCGCCCTCGTCTATTCTAGTGTCGGCACCGCTGATTGACCTACCCGTCTTAGAGGGTCCAGGATATCCTTCAGATGCCACTACAACGGTGACTGCGGACTTGTTAGCGAACTTCGGTTCGATCTCGCTGATCCGGCCTTCGGCGGCTGCCAGAAGCATCATGCCGAGGTCATTTTCGATTAGTGGAATCGTTACTTGAGTTTCCGGGTCGCCGAAGCGAACATTGTATTCCACAACGCTCGGCGCACCATCCTCATCGATCATCAAGCCGACATAGAGTACACCGCGATAGGGTGTTGGTTGATTTCGAAGATAGTGGTGCATCGGTTCGATGATTTCATCGATGGCGCGTTGTCGGACCGCTCCTGTAACGACGGGAGCTGGTGCATATGCACCCATCCCTCCGGTGTTAGGACCCGAATCTCCCTCGCCGACCCGCTTGTGATCTTGACTCGCCGGGAGGCAAATGTAACCGGATTCGTCCATCAGAACGAGCATGGAAGCCTCCTCTCCAACAAGGAACTCTTCCAACAAGACGAATTCATCGCTAGCGATTGAATCTGAGATGAATGCGGCGGCCTCGTCGGCGTCCTCGGTGACGACGACGCCTTTACCGGCCGCGAGAACGTCGCGTTTGATGACCCATGGTGGAGAATAGCGGGCCATTGCGGCAGAGATATCAGAATCTGAATCAAGAATTTGCACGCCGCCTGTTGGGATTCCCAAATCCACCATGACTTTCTTGGCGTGTAATTTCGAACCCTCTAATTCCGCACCCTCTGAATGAGGTCCAAAACTGGCAATTCCAACCGCACGAAGAGAGTCGGACAGGCCGGCTACGAGAGGAGCCTCTGGCCCGACCACAACAAGGTCCACGGCTAGTTCGCCGGCGAGCGACACCACGCCTTCAACATCAGTTGCTGAAACCGGGTGGTTGGTCCCAACAAGGGATGTCCCCGCATTCCCTGGACAAGTATGGACCGCGCCGACGGACTCGCTCTCAGCCAGCCCAATCGCCAACGCGTGCTCGCGGCCACCGCCGCCGACGATGAGCACAGTCATTCCGGCCATGTCATTGAGCCCGTGCGCGAAGGAGATAATGCATTCCGATGAGAAATCTGACTTACAGAAGTCAATTTTAGAACCAAATCTCAGTATGGAACTGATTTCAGCCCAAAGCGATAACCCAAGATATTGAATGAGCGATGGATTATTGGAGTTAGGATAATTATCGTAATTATTGAAGGCGCCAGATGCGAGTGCATCATGACTTGGTCGTTGAACAAAAGGGCTGCAGCTAGGAAGATGAAAATTGCAAATGGCAATGTATCCAGCAAAGGTGCCTTCGAACTTACATCTCCCTCTCGCTTCAAGCCCTGTCTGCGCTTGACAAATGAACCTGCCATATCGCCTAACATACAGGCAAATCCTAGAGTGAATCCAAGTATGAATGCAGCACCCCATTCGCCGCCAATCCAGAACCAATCAGTCGAATCTGTAGTCAAAATTGGGTCGATAAAAGGGCGATCTGATGGGCCAGTATTCCCTGCCCACAGCCAATGTGAGATCATAACTAAAATTCCAGAAAAGAATGCTCCGCCAAAAAGCCCCTCCCAAGACTTTCCGTCACCCAGCACACGATTTCCGTCAGCGTGCACCCGTCCCCCATCGATCTTATGATTCTCCAACCCAAACTTATCAGGCACCCACTTGCCAAACAACATAGCCCCAGTGTTTGCGAGGTAGGCGGGGCCATAGATGATGAGCACAGTGAGGATGTTTAGAGCGAACTCGACGCCACCGGAAGAGGGGAATGATATTGCCGACACGTCGGTCATCGTTGTCGCCATCAGTTCATGCGAGAAGAACTCTCGGTTTACCGCTCGTGCCGCCGATTGCTTCATTGGTGGCTCGACGCACGACGGGGGCATGAGCCGCTTGAGGTCCACTCTGCTCTGCGCCCTGATGGTTACCTCCTTGTTTTTGGGAGCGTCGATGAGCGTTGCTGCGGATGGTGAAGATATTGTGATTGATTCGCAGGTTGAATGGGTAGAGGATCGCACTTTGGAAGGAGATGTCCGTGTAGTTGCTGGTGGTGAATTAACGATTAATGGTCTAAATTTGGTCGTCTCTGATGATTCTCAGATAATCGTCGATGAAGGAGGGGTGCTCAACATCCTAAACTCCGTTGTTGACGAAGAAAACCCCCCTACTGGCCTTGCAGGATATGGGTATTGGGATGAGGTGAACCGTTCTGCGGTATTGATTCGCGGTTCGGATTATGGTGTTGCCTTCGATGCCACTTTCTATGCGGGTGAAGGAAACTCGTTCTATGGTGGTCAGGCGATTGTGGATGGTCGGGAGCCTGTTGATTTGAATAGCAGCGAATTCACTCTTTCATTCGACGAAAACACCGAGGACGTCTGGGTTGGTCTCGTTGCCTACGCACATCAGTCCGTGCGACTGGCCTCGGTAACTCTCACTCCTGAGGTTGGATCCGAGGCGACCCATGATGCCATCGATCTCGAACACCGTAACATGATGGCATTGGATACAGATATGCAATCGTGCCAGATTTTCATCCACGGGGTGGCCGACTTCGATGATTCCTCGATGCTTGGCTGCGATGTTGTGATCAATGGCACGCTCACGATCCACTCCACCTCTATCGAACGGACTGGACCGATTTTCGTCAATGCTGATGGGGAACTCATTCTCAGTGGAGACACTACGTTCTCGATGAGTCGAGATGACCACGATGTACGCGCGCACGCGAGGGCGGCGCTCCACTGGGGCGAAGATGTCGAGGGAAGCGGCGGTCATACAGACCGTTGGGAGCGCATCATCGGTGCTCAGCAAGTTCACTTCGATGCAGCAGGTGTTCTCTTCAAAATACTCAATTTCGGTCCTTTGGAGACTACATCATCCACCTTTTTCAGCGATGCGAATGGAATTGGATTAATCGATGCAGGCGAGACCCGAACCGTCGAAATCGGTTGGGCGGACGGAAACGTTTGGAGCGAATCAGCCCAGATTGAAATCATCGACTACAGAACTGGCTGGAACATGGATATCTCGATGGAGTCTTATGGCGGCGGAATCGTCCCTCTGACTTGGGATGATGTAATCGTGATTGACGCTTACACTCCCTTCATCGATTTCGTCTCCGTTGAGTTCCAACAGCCTACCGAGAGCGTATCTCGTAGCAGTGGTGGAGTAGGATTGATTGCGACGATTGCAAATCGAGGTACAGCTCCTGCAATCGTCTACTTTGATTGTGATGTCAGCGAGACTGGTGCATCCGCCCAGATGACGAGTTATCCAGGTGGCTTGATTGAAGCCGGAGAAGAAGTTGGTATCCAGTTTTCATGGATGAATAGTGAGGTCGATTTGGCCAGTCTAACTTGTGAGATTCTAACTCCAACTCAATTGGTTGAAGATGATGCCTTTGGAGGCGGAACAGCCTCGAGCACTCAAATCACATGGTTCGACGCCGTAGATAACGATGGCTCAATTATCCCAATTGTCGCTGCGATATTCATCGCGGTCGCTGGAATGGCAGCCTTCCTTCTGAGGATTAGCAAGAAAAATCAGGATGAAGAAGAAGACATGCTCTTCTAATCAGCAACTACTGACTTCGTTCCATGACTCGTGGGAATCATCTGGACTTCCCTCTCCGCCGCCTTCTTCGACGAGCTCGTAGTAATTGGAGGCCGTGTGGGCTGTTCGATCTCCCCAAGGTGGGCTCTGAGTGAGAGTGATAGTAAATTCGTAGCAGCCGTAATCATTCTCTTGCCAATCATCTCTTGGGATGTATGGCATGCCAATGACAAAGTCGTCAACTGATCCTGACAGGATTAATTCCGAGCCGAATTCGCCAACTTCAGCGCTTCCAGATCCATACCTCCCGTTATCTGAATCCCAGATCGCTTCACCATTAGTCACGCTAACAGTAGGATATTCAATTGCAGTCACTCCATCCTTGCTGAGCACTGCAGACATTTCGAAATCAGCATGAACGAGGGGGGCTGGGCGGGGATCGAGGTCATTTGGCTGCGACATTCGAGGTAAACCCATCCAAGTTCGCAGACCGACACCGATGACACAATTATCGTGGCCAGAATCGCAATCGTTTCCTTCTCCCATAGCTGCCACTGCCTCGTTCTTCACTTGCTCCACTGTTCGCTCAAGGTGAGCGGAATTCAGGATGTATGTATCGGACACTCCATCGACATCAATCGATACAATGTACTTCGCATCGTCAGCAGCATTATCTGAATAGAAAGAGACGATCGGGAGAACCAATTGGCCATAATCTCCGTATCCATCTTTCAAATTAACAGCGAATGGCATAGAAGTGGTCCAAACCTCATCTCCAGCGTAAGAGACTGAAACATCGGCTTCACCAGAGGCAGAACCCAATAGTCCACCAGACTCACGAATGGTGAGAGTGATTGTCGTAGCATCGCTAGAAAGTGTGCTATCTGTGATTGTAAGAGAACTCGATGAAAGGCTCATCGCCATGAAGGGGGATGCGAGAAGGAGAATCAGTACAACCGAAATGACCTCTGTGTGCTTTCGTCCTATTCCATTCCAAATGAACCAGAACGAGGCACCTCCCATCACAATCGGAATGAGAATCGCGAATGACCAATCACTCTGAATTGAAGGAGAGGAAAATATCCACATTGAGACTACAGAGACTAGTGCGAGTGCAAGACCTATCTTGAGGCCGTTATTGAACATCGGACCCCCTTTTGGAGGTGCTACTACGGCATCAGCAACCAATTCTGTGTCACTCGATTGCTGTTCCATCGCCTTCTGAAGCAATCCACCATCACTCATATCACGAACCTCGCAGGATGCTGAGGCGTCAACTCCGCCGGTTATCAACCCGTTGCCACCTATGGTGGCAATTCAATTCAGAATGATGCGGGTTAGAAGAGCCGCGCATCTAGTGGTTCCAATTCGTCTGAATCTTCCTCAGACCTGCCAATCATCGGTCTGCGACCCGCAAAGGCGGCGGCAGCGAGCGTTGTCATCATCAGAGTGCCAATGAGCTCGAAGCCTGGTAGATAGACACCACGGATGTAGATCGTCATGGTTTGAATTTGGTAATTCGGCATTCCTTCTGTTCTGACGGAGTATTCTGAAGTCGCCTTGAATTGTAGTGAGAAGTATTTGTCAGTCCAACCTTGATTCTTGGGGGTACGCATCTGAACTCTAATCTTCTCAGGTGGCGCCATCGATTCAATTTCAACGCTCACGAGAGGTATGCTCAGTTGGAATCCCTCGTCGTTGAGATCGTCGTGATTCTCAATGGCGATGTTGAATCTGTCCATCGCATTACCATCATTGTAGACATCGAAGACCAGATTGTAATCGACCTTCGGTCGCAATTGAAGGAAGGCCACTTCCGAAGCGACTCGGAGGCGGCTGAATTGGCGGATGATAACCATCGAGTTCGCGGCCGATGGCTCGCTAGTAACTGGGATTCCGTTTGCCATCGTCACCTCTGCGCTAACAGTGACCTGATGCTGCCCCTCAGGAGCTCTCAATTCAGCCCTGACCATGACTTGGAATGAAACCTCAGAGCCGCCACCTATCGATAGAGTAGCGGGACCTGAGAAGGCGAGAACACCGGCTTGGATCTGAATTCTTACCTTCTCTTGGTGGACTGTCGGGTTCTCGATTCTGCAATTGATGAGACCAGATCGGGCTGCTCCTGGATAGACATCTACGGGCTGAGGCTGGTCACATGTTAGTACGATATCTGGAACCGCACCTTGTGCCTGAACAGCGGCCGCACCAGCCCAAGTACTCAGGAAGTATACCACCAGCATCATCAAGGCCGGTCGAACCTTACTTACAGTGCTCATCACCTTAAGGCCGGATTAAGCCGTATTTATGGGTTAGCACCGTCGGCTTCGTACGACGAAGGAAACACTACCTCTTGGGAAGACACTGAAACTCAGGAATTTTGCCTATTTTCACATTTCAAGGCGAAGGGTCACTAAGATAGTTAATCGGTGAGGAATGGTGGACCCGACCGGATTTGAACCGATGGCCACTCGGTTATGAGCCGAGCGCTCTGACCAACTGAGCTACGGGTCCTGTATAGCGCTCGAACCAATCAGCGAGATGAACCTTGTTCCCTAGCCCCAAGCCCACACACCCATCTCCGAACATACTCAACCAACACCGAACGGAGCACGACATTTGTTGGCTTCCGAACAAGGTAGATGAGGATAATTGCCTGTTCCCTCACGGTGAATGTTCAAGCATTGCTCGCACATCGCAGACACATGGCGAAGCTCTGGGTGATGTTCTTCACTGCCTTGCTACTTGTATCGACAATGAATTTCTACGCGGTTATTCGTGAACCGGATCTAATTGATATGGACGAAATTCACGAATATCCGCGCGAGACTGTCAAAATCAAAGGTGTGCTTACTAGCTTCGTTGTCGACCCTTATGGAGAACAGGCTGATCGAATTGATTTGCAAGTCCGAGAGGTCGACGGGCACTCAGCTCTCGAAGTTCGTTGGTTCGTCGACCGTGACGTCGACATCCCCCCAATTGGAACGATTATCACGGTCGAGGGTGAAGTCACTGAATGGAATGGTCGAATTTGGCTTTCTTCCAACGGATATGGTGCTATTCAATGTGCGGACACAGATTGTGATGGAATCGATTACACTGCAATGCAATTGGTCGAAGTCGCGATGAATCCTGAGGCATTTTCCAATATGTCAGTGAGGGTCGACGGTTATCTCTCCGAACCGCTTGAACCGGACGTAACTTACCACTCTCTGAGCTTGATGGACAACCCATCCTATGGTAACGCGGACCATCTATTGTACATGCAAATTGAGGGTCGCGTGATGGATTGGGTTGAGGCTGGCAGCCATGTGGAGATTTCTGGCTGGCTGCAATACGACCAGCGCTCACTGCGCTGGCGACTCCTCGTGCAAGCGACAGCGGTCGAGGTGCTGAATAATGGCTCGACTGTGGATCTTTCTTGGGAGCTTGAACCGTATACGCTGACTTACGAGGTTGGGAAAAAGGTCAGAATCGATGGTACAGCGACCGAATCCTCGAACGGTTGGTGGCTTACTGGTGATGCACCGACGGACCGATTGTGTTTGCTTCCTTCGCCAGCCGACCTCAATGAAGGAATTGAAAATTCGACCCAGACCTGGTCGGGCCGGCTCGTCTGGTCGACCGACGAGGCAACGATTTGTCTCAAGCGCGATGATTACGACTCCTCGGCGAATAATCCAGAAGGACAATTCGGCGACGATGTCACAGCGATGCTCGAAGTCGCCGAGAACCCTTTCGCTTTCATCGGTCAGAATTATACATTCGAAGGTTGGGTAACAGACCCGATCTCGCCCGATTATGACAAGGGCTACGTGGGCGATGGTGCCGATTACTATTCGCGCACTACGAAGTTGAGGCTGCATCTAATCGGAGAACACGCCGAATATATCGAATCAGGGCAGCCGATTCGATTCAACGCGACCGTGATTTGGTCTGAGAGTGAAGGTCGAGTTATTCTCGAAGCGCGCTCTTGGACACTTGGTCAAGCACCTTCGCCGACGACCCTGAATTGGGGAGACGGTTACAATTCATGGAAATGGGATATTGGAAAGTTGGTCATCCTCAATGGTGAAGCCGTCATGGATGAGGATGGAAACCAATGGATTGAGAGATCCGGCTCCGAGGAGCAAGTTTGTCTGCTCGGAGATGGAACTGAAGCAAGCCAGCAAGGGGATGAACTAATCGATTGGACTGGACGACTCTCGACAGCCGAGGATTCGGTTGGAAACACAATGCAGTTCTGTATCGATATCCGCTGAGGTGATTCCATGGATCCGTGGATGATTGATTATGCGTGGCTCATCGGGTCATTCATTTTCGGAATATTTCTCGGTTGTTTAACTGGATTGATTCCTGGTTTCCACGTCAATAACGTCGCCCTAATCGCTCTCTCGCTATCCCCAGTCGCCGTAGGAATAGGCATCCCACTGGACTCTGTGGCAGGGATTATTGTGGCCTGCGGGACTGTGCATACTTTCCTGAATTACATTCCGAGCGCCTTGGTAGGTGCTCCTGATGATAACATGGCGCTCGCCCTTCTGCCCGGGCATCGGATGTTGATTTCTGGCCAGGCCGCGCAGGGTGTCGCTTACTCAGCGCGCGGCTCACAAATGGGTATGCTGATGTCGATTCCACTGCTAATTGTGGCGAGATTACTTTTTGGCGAGGATCCTGGATTAGGATTGTACGAGGCAAGTCGTGATCAGCTGCCTTGGTTGTTGCTCTTCATCTCAGTATTTCTGATTATGACTGAAACAACACGCCTGCCTTGGCCGATTTGGTCTCAAAAAGTGACGAATCGACTCAAGTGGGCATTGAAGAAACCAATCGAGTTCACAATCCCGATGGGTCGTTTCAGCATCCGAAGGCGCTACGACGCCATTGACTTCCGTTTGGGTGAGAGTTCTAGGACTGCCGGAATTCTGGTAGCGACGGCGTATTTCCTGCTTACCGGATTCTACGGATGGGCAGTTTTCGAATTACCTGCGCGCTCGCCAGTTGGGATTCCTTCAGCATCCTTGCTATTCCCAAGTTTAGCAGGATTGTTTGGAATCGCTAACCTGATTGACATCTACGTGACGACGAGTGAAATTCCCCCTCAGGAGCCTAATTGGGAAATGCCGGATCCTAAACCACTGATGGTTCCGACGTTCTTGTCGGCCGTTGTCTCGTCGGTGATGGCGATTCTGCCTGGGATGACCGCTGCTCAAGCGACTGTCGTGGTGATGAGCGCGCGAAATTTCTGGGGTAAACTGACCGACCCTAATTACATCCCGGCTGACTTCGAACATGGCACCCAGCCGGGCTTCGAATCGATGCCACAAGTCATGGTCTTCGAAGGGATGGAGGAACTCCCTCTCAAAGACCGCGAGTTGTTCCAAGAAGCGCTCGCCGACGCTGGAGCAACTCCCGACCTAGATCTTGTCAACAATAACCAACAGCGTGACCTCGAAATCATCGCGATTCTTTCATCGGTTAACACAGCGGTTACGGTGATGGTTCTCGGCTTCCTCTACATGGTCGGAAGGCCGCGCTCAGGAGCTGCCCTTGCACTCAACATGATGTATCCCATAGACATCTGGAACGCGGTCGAACCACCGGCCGATTTCATTAGACTGCTCGCCATAACTGTCGC
>DUJH01000003.1:42725-42937 GCA_013329905.1 Candidatus Thalassarchaeaceae archaeon
ATGCACGAATTGGTGCCGCTACGAAACCTGGTAATCGGAGTCAGTGTTTTCATCACAATACTTGTGTGGATCTCAACAGATTGGATTGGAGTGGGGACGCTAGTGATTGGCACGATGATTGGGCTCATGGCACCAAGAATCGGTATCCGAAGATCGCACGGAATGGGTGTGATTCTGGTACCTATTATGATCTATACATTCGCCCGCGAAAT
>DUJH01000003.1:43173-44302 GCA_013329905.1 Candidatus Thalassarchaeaceae archaeon
ATGGATAGAATCGCTTATCCCATATACGCGCACGTGGAGGGGTAGAGTGAGCACTATGGATGACAGACAAAAGGCGACCGCAATCGCACTTGCAGGACTTGTATTAATCGGAATGAACTTCATGGCCTTAGCCCCATTTGTGGCAGGTCAGGTAGAGGCTGGAGTAGGCGATACTATTGCAGCAGGTTATGATTCAGAAGATGATTATGATGATGAATGGAGTGAATCTACTTCCGAAAGATCTTACTTCGGTTACTCAATAACTAATGTCGAAGAATTAACTGAAAATTCTGCGGTAAATGCCGAATTCGAAAAGATGGGGCCATTCGTCTATGAAGTTACAACCCACAGAGAGCTTCTTGGCCTTGATACAGAGGCTGGAACCGTTACTTACTCTGAATATGACGTCTTTGAATGGTGTGAAAACTGCACATGGACTGATGATGAGGGTAACGAACATGCTTCACTTCCAGGTTCAACTGAATTCACAAATATGAATATTCTATACAACACCCAGAGACTAGCTGGCATCGCAACTGGAATCATTTACGGCGAAATTTTCGCCAAGGCTGGTTTTGCCAATGAGATGATGGCTAATGATCTGCAAAATAAGGCTCCGTCGATGTGGGCCGCTGCTGAGATTAGTGCCACAATCGATGGTGTTGCTGCACAACTCGAGGCGGCAGGATACGATGCAGCTACCGCCGCCGCTATGGCGCCAGTCATGGTGATGGATGGCGCCTACGATTCATGGAATGCATCGGCCGGCGGAGCGGGCCCAATGGATCCTGATTTCTCATCGAGCGCAAACAGCATCCTCTATGAGGCAGTCGACCTCTCAACTGGAGTCTGTATCGCGCTTACTTGTGACATCGGTCCAATGCTAGCAGCAGGAATTGGCGAGCCGAGTGCTGCGACCACCCCGGTTCGCGCCGCTCTCTACGGCTACGATGCATCGGATAGCCTGACTGACTGGTCGGTTTATGCAATGGCTGGCGCTAAATTCCTAGAACAGGGTGGAGGTGCAGATTTGACTCAAGTAACAGACCTTCGCGAGCGCTTGAATGCGGTTTCTGGTGTCGATATCTCAAATGCTGTTGCGCTGAACAATATAATTTTCGGAGTTGAA
>DUJH01000026.1:0-555 GCA_013329905.1 Candidatus Thalassarchaeaceae archaeon
GGGTCATTCTGCCCCTCGCGGGGCCATGTCTGTACGGTCATGTCGTGGATGTAAAGCCAACCTCCGAGAGGAGTTTCCCAACTGACTTCGGCTTCACCCACCTTGACTATGCGAGGCAAATCGCCATACCCTGCAAAATTCAGGTGCGCGATGGTGATACCTCCACAGGCATCGCCCTGACCGACATCGCACTGTTCGTAATCTGGATTTGCGACGAAGATGTACCACTCACCATCTATCATGTGTGTGTAGAGATTGTGCGGGCCACTAGGGTGGTCCACGTCATACCATGAATCGACCCAGGAAGGATCGGATTTGTCGGTAACGTCAACCAGAGTGACCGTGACTTGAGCTGGGTCTTCCCAATTACCGACATTAGGGTCGGCCGCNNGGATCGACCAATTGATTCTGAACAATCACATATTCGCGGCCGTTGTATTCTAGATACTTGACATCCAAAACCTGTGTGTTAGGGTCTACGTAGACACCGGTTACTGTAGTGTTTGCAGGATTCGTGACATCGACGATGTGCATCTCTGACCATCCTGCGATGTA
>DUJH01000026.1:778-4344 GCA_013329905.1 Candidatus Thalassarchaeaceae archaeon
GGAGCCGTCAATTCGTTGAATGAAACCGGTTGAATGTTGTCGGTGAAAAGTACGTGCTGACTGGCGTTACGATGGTCGTGCCCCTCATCTTGCATCAATGGGTCGACCATTCCGGAGGTGTCCTCGGAGTCTAATGAGTCGTTTGAACCGAGCATCATGACAGCACCTCCACCAATCAGTAGAGTCACGGCCAATCCTGCCGCGATCAGCATCCGCTCGGTGTCCATCGCTCGGCCCCACCGTCCGAGTCATGTTGAAGTCTTTGCCGCGCTGCGAACGAACGTGGCTACTGCCCGACTGCTCATGCTCACGCTGTTACTTGGGCTACTCGCTTCGCCGTTGGTTTTGGCTCATGACCAGAAGGAATACACGGTTATTTTGGGCTCCGAGGGGGCGATGCCGGATTCGATTGCGGCTGGTGTTCTGGTCGAAACCGACTCGATTTTCTTCAGGAATCATGATTCAAGGGATGAGGCGAGGCACCGCGTTCTCGTCGATGCAGATGACGACGGTGCCTTCGAAGGGATTGATGATTTCGATACTGGTTGGATGGTTACCTCTTGCGAGTTGAATGAAACTGGACACAAGGTGGATGATAATTGCCAAACGGCTGCTATGGTCTTGTTAGCCCCTGAAAGTGGTTTGTTACCAGGCAATGTATCGATGATGCATCAGGTTGAGCTCGAGGGTGAACTGACCGAGACTCCATTCTACGCCCTTTACTCGGTCGATGATCATACCATGCCGAATGGGCCGGTTACTCCTGGGCCAGAGGACGAGCTAGAGTCGGGCACTGATGATTCGATTCTGCGTGCTGTCATCATCTCTGCTGGAGCGATTGCCCTCGTGCTCGTCTCCCGGCTCACCAACCCTTCTAGGGATGAGTGAAGGCTCGCACTTCGACGGTTCAACTCAAGAACCCCTGCCCGGTCGCCACGCTCACGGGGCGCTTAGATCAGCCTGGAAGATCGTCTGGTTTGCAACCAGAAGGCCGGGGGTTCAAATCCCCCAGCGTCCACCATCAAACTTCTATTGGCGGAGCAAGTTGGTTGAGGATTTTTAGTAGGCCACGTAGTGTAACTTCGCTGATTCCTGCTACCTTGCAGACCTCGCTTTGAGTGCGAGTAGACTCACTCTCCTGAGATGCTCGGTAGAGGATGACTCCTGCGATGCCGGAGGGCTTCTTGCCTTGCCAGGAGAGGTTCTCTCCGACAATCTTCCACATATCTCGAGCGGCACCGAGAACGGTTGGAGGTAATTGTAGGTCAGAGTGGAACTTCTCGAAGTATTCCTCCGGGCCGGTGATGTGGTGCGTGCCGAGGTTGCGCGCAACTAATCGAATGGTTCGCTTGAGTTCCTTCTGCTCAACCTCGCTACGCATGTCGAATGCAGCAGCGATGTCATCGATTTTGCGAGGGAGCTTGGCCTCGCGTGCAGCTATGTAGACACATGCGGCTGTAACGCCGCGGATACTACGTCCTGTAACCAGCCCTCGCTCGACCGCGTGGCGGTATAGGGATGCGGCCTGTTGTTCAATCTGAGGTGTCAAGCCTCCGCGGTCGCGGATGAATTGCATGGCTGAAGTCAGGTTTCGTGCTCGTGAATCACGAGTCTTCGAGCGTTGGTCGATACGCTGACGTCGGCGCCAGTCACGAGCCGATTTTCCACTCATACCATGGCGCTTGGCTGCACCAGAAGTCAAGTCGACTCGACTGATTTCACTTGAAAGCCCCTTGTCCGAGAGAGTGAGTGTTGTTGGAGCTCCGACCCTACTGCGGTTAGCGCCATCTGAGTAGTTGACCCATTCAGCGCCAGGGTCGATCATATTCTGTGCAGCGACGAAGCCACAAACTGCGCAATTCGTTTCTCCACGCCTAACATCTGTGTCCCATTCGTCACTGCCGCAAACCTCACACGAACCCGAGACTGCCTCGGTATTGCGCGCTTGCGAAGGGCGGACTCCCGTTACGAACGGCTTCTTCCGTTCATCGTTCTTCATAGTGCTCTTCTCCTTACCGGCTTGGCTCTTAGTGCGTCGTTCATTCATATTAACCAGTAGTTGTATAGTGGGACGCGCACTATTTAAAACTTCCGCCGGCATGTTTGCTCAAATTTCCCGTATAATCGTCTCACGTCTCCGATAATGCCGGAGCGAGAGATTCTTGCACCACTCACGGTTAGACACAGCCGTGTCAGACGGCGAAGTGGTGCGGACAGCATTGTATGGTTGCCATGTCGAAGCCGGTGCGAAGCTCGTAGATTTCCACGGCTTCGAACTTCCCATATGGTATTCCTCGATCCAAGAAGAACATCTTGCCTGCCGTTCCACCGCAGGGATGTTCGACGTTTCGCACATGGGTTTGTTCTCATTCGAAGGCACCGGAGTTAGAGAATGGCTTCAGAGTATTTCAACGCAGAATGTTTCTTCCTTTGTCCCTGGACGTTGCGGTTACACGCATTTTCTTGATCACGAAGGCTGTATCATCGACGACATGATCTTCGCTGTCAAATCCGAAAACTGCATCCTCGGGGTGCCAAACGCCTCTATGATTTCTACAATGTGGGACTGGTTCAACGGTTTGCTTCCCGACGATGGATCGGTTACCATCGTCGACTTGTCGGCCGAGATGAGTATCATCGCCTTGCAAGGG
This sequence comes from Candidatus Thalassarchaeaceae archaeon, assembly GCA_013329905.1. Classification (GTDB taxonomy): domain Archaea; phylum Thermoplasmatota; class Poseidoniia; order Poseidoniales; family Thalassarchaeaceae; genus MGIIb-O1; species MGIIb-O1 sp8684u. The sequence continues at coordinate 3,430 of DUJH01000026.1, forward strand.
CCAGCCTCGGCTGAAATCTTGGGTGCAGTTCTAGGTGAGGTGAATTGTATTGGGCGATTCAAGTGTCAGGAGATTTCTGTGAATGATATTGGTATGACGGGTTGGATTCAGGGGACTGGCTACACTGGCGAGCGCGGTGTCGAGATTTTCGTACCGAATGATCAGGCACCGCTTCTTTGGCAGGCTCTTCTCGATGCAGGTGTGGAGCGCGGGTTGGTTCCGGTCGGCCTTGGCGCTCGTGATACTCTTCGACTTGAGAAAGGATATCTCCTCTCTGGACAAGATTTCCTCTGGCCTGGCCTCGGTTTGGATGCATCCGATTCACTTCCTGAGGGTTTCCTCGCGCGCGACTCTGCAGAGACTGCAGTTCCATTTGGGTTGGACATGGGACACGAATTTGTTGGCCGCGAGCGTGTGGCCAGCTCGCTTGAATCTGGTGCGCGTTGGCACGGCCTCCGATGCCTCGAACGCGGTCCAGCACCTCGTTTGGGCCATGCCGTGAAGGGTTCAGATACCGACGAAGCGACGATTTCAGGATACGTCACCAGCGGCTGTCCTTCTCCCTCGCTCAACCGTACCGGCATCGCGATGGCTTACCTCAATGGAGTCGAAGTCGGCGATGAGGTTTGGATTCAAGCCAGCCCTCGTCGAAGGGTCCGAGCCGAAGTGGTTAGACCCCCGTTCCTATGAGTTGAGAGTCGCTATGAATACCAAACAGCCAACACTTCAAGTCTCCCTGCGCCGGCGTAATCCTCTTGACCCAGTATTCGGAGCATGTAGCGAGGTTGGCCCATGAGTGCGAGATTCGAAGCAGTTGCTCTGAAGAAATTGCAGGAGATAATGCAGGCCAAAGGAATCAGCGCTGAAGCCTTGTTCGCAAAGTATGACATCAATGGAGATGGCTCTCTAGATGTC
>DUJH01000026.1:4542-5273 GCA_013329905.1 Candidatus Thalassarchaeaceae archaeon
ACTGGTCAAAATGCTCCGGACGCGATCGTCCGCGCAGTATTTTCAGCCCTCGACTCTGATGGTAACGCGTCCCTCGACATCTCTGAATTATTGGCCTTAGTCGAAGGAGGCCAGTCTGCTCACGTCACAGGAGAAGTAGACGGAGTGGAAATTTCGGGCCATTCAAATTCTAATTACAACGGACTATATCAGAAGCAAGACGGCTTAATTAACGACTATCCTTGGTTCAAAAAGTCGAATGGCCAGGTTCTCTTTCACTACGGCGGCGGCGATGGAGGGGCTCGTTCATGGAGCCTTCATTCGTCCCCTGTTGATGGTAGCAAAGACCTCTACGACGGAGGCTGGACAAGGCCGCCGTCATCGGGTGGAATTCCCTTTGGAACGCGAAGGTGGGTTGGGGTTGGGATGCTCACTATCAGTGCCGTTGGTGAGCGTTCCGCGCCGAGCGCACATGAGGCGGAGGGCGAAGATACCAGTGAGATTCGAATCGAGTTACAGATGGGGAAATATCCCTCTTACGAGCGAATCAAGGTCGACTTCACAAGCCCTCTTCTAACAGACGACTCTTGGCTTGGAATCGTTCCTGCAGATGTCAGCCACGGCGAAGAATCGGTGAATCGGCAAAGCCGTCACTCTCACATTTTGATGGAAGGACAGACCATCGGAACACACACTTTCGATAATCCAGGTCCGGGTGATTGGACGATTCGATTGAACGACTCATCCGATTC
>DUJH01000026.1:5495-6085 GCA_013329905.1 Candidatus Thalassarchaeaceae archaeon
CGCGAGTTGCTGCGGTTGCTGAAGTCGATCCCTCATCGATTGATATGTTGATGGATGGAACTGTTCTTGATGCAGACTTTACAAAGGAACTTGAAAATCTCGTTGCGAACCCTGAATCTACAATAGAATCAGTTCGCGCCCAAGCAGATGTGATGGCGGAAGAGAAGATCAACGAATTGCCTTTCCTTTTCCGCTCACCTGCGAGGAGGATGTGGGATTCAAATGCTGACTCAATCCTCAGCAAAATCCGAGGAAATCTACCTCCACCTGAGGACTTCGCAAAGGCCGCCGCCGTCGCAGGAGCGGTGGGAGTCGGTGCTGCGGCAGTAGCAGCACATGCCGGCATGGAAACTCAATCTCCGCAGGAAGCGATAGTCAACGCGGTTGTTGACACAGTCATCGACCATGCAGCCGGTGCGGTGCTGGAAAGCGTCGCCCCCGTAGCCGAAGCGCCGCCAGCTGAACCAGAAACAATCCCAGAAGCCGAACCTGTTGCGGCACCAACTCCAGAACTCGAAACAGCCGCTACTGCGGCAGCAGACTCTGGCGGCCTCGATCTCGAAGACGTCACCCGCCGCCTAACTGAGGCT
>DUJH01000026.1:6261-19135 GCA_013329905.1 Candidatus Thalassarchaeaceae archaeon
GATTCCTCAATGACCAAGTCGCCGTAGTCGCCTCAACCGAGGGCCTGACGACCTCTGCCGCAGTCCATATCAACAGCCTCGAGCGAACTTTCTCGATAGGCATCGACGATGCTTACCGCGGCGGTCAGACAATTATCGGCAGCATCGATGGTGTCGGTGAGGTAGAAATCCACCTCAAGGCAGGCGCCGACACAAGCGGTTACACCCATCACCACACCGAGACTTTCACGGTCTCCGTCCACAAGTGGAACGGAATCCGTAAGCGTATCGAACTCAACGCGCAATAATCGTCTCTGGCCACGACTGTTCAATGGCCAGCAAACTCGAATGCTTCGCCGAGCATTTCTTCGAGACTAATCTGCGGCGAGAATCCAAGTCGCATCTCAAGATCACGCGCATCGACGACTCCGAAGACTTCCTGCGACTCATCTTGCCCAAGTTCCAATTCGCAACCTGACTTCTCGTTGAAAATTCCTCCAAGGTCATTCATACTGATCGCTTTACCCGACCCGACAGACATACTCTCGCGAGTTGGTGGAGGATTCTCAAGGACGGCACCGATGACTGCAGCAAGGTCCTGGACGTGAACGAAATCTTTCACTCCGCTACCGTCCCCTGGCACATTGACCCATCCCATCATGCATTCTTGTGCCCACCTGTGCAACAATCCGTTAGCCTCTGAGCCATCGATGTGAACACCTTGAACATTCGAGGCACGGATGATACTCACTGGGCGCTCAGCCTGTGCACGCTCAAGAGCCATTTCTTCCATCCAAAGTTGGCCCTCGGCCGCCACGTCCCGTGGGGCAAGAGTGGAATCATTGCCATAATACGGCTCTTCTGGCTCCCACTGTGGATGAACTCTCAGAGTTCCAACGATGATCAGATGAAGCTCACCGTGCCTATTGACCGCGTCGAGAATCGGCCGCGATTGCTCGCGCATTCGCAGCAATGTCTCGCGGTCATCTCTGCCCAGCGTTGAGTCGACTGGTTTGGAATTGATATGAACTATCGCTGTGCAGGAGGTCAACAGAGCATCTAGTGCCATCGTATTTTCCAAGGCCTCCGGAGGCACGGGAACAGCCGAATCACCAAGCATCTCGATGATGTATGGAGCGACGAAGTGGTCGGGGGCACTCACTGCGACCTTCATTAGAACACCAATCCTGACCTTCTCCATCAACCTAAGAGTGTGTCGGTTGGAGGTGTTTGATTCGCTCATCGAACCATTCAAGCACTCTCCGTAATACAGTAGTTCTGCCTTTGGGCATGAGGGGCTCGCGGATGGACCAATTACCAAATCTTGGAAGGGAGCAGGAGATGCTCTCTGCAATGGGGTTTGAGACAATCAATGACTTGTTCTCGGACATACCTGATGGTGTGCGTCGGACGGGCGGACTTCCGCTGCGTGGCCCGCAGTCAGAGGAGGAAATCTGGGCCGATGCTCAGCGTTTGCTTGGCGCGAATATCGATTTGGACTCGCGCCCATCTTTTCTTGCAGCGGGCTTGGCTCGAAACTTTGTTCCGACGATGGTCGGTATGCTGGCTACGCGAGGGGAGTTCCTCACCTCTTACACTCCTTACCAGCCAGAGGTTTCTCAGGGTATGCTGCAGGCGATGTGGGAGTTTCAGACGATGGTTTCCGAGCTTGTCGGTTTACCAGTTGCTAACGTTTCGATGTATGATGCGAGTACGGCTGCTGCTGAGGCAATCACTTGTGCTGTTCGGGTGAAGGCTCGCAAGGCTGAACAAAAAGGAGTGGTTTATGTTTCACAGTTTGTACCTCCTCACCGACTTTCAGTGATTGAGAATTATACACAAGGTGGTGGAATTGAACTGCGCATCCTTGAGCATAAGATGGACGGACGCATCGATCTCGATACCGCCGCCGTAGCGGCGGGAGCCTGTGCTGTATATGTCGAGCAGCCGAATGCATTCGGTGAGTTGGATGAAGGAGTCGCACAGTTGAAGGGAATCATCGGCGAGGATACCGCTCTGATTGTTGGCGTTGATGCTGTCTCTCTCGGCATAGTCGAGGCACCTGGTAATTATGGAGCAGATATCGTAGTTGGAGAGGGGCAGCCTTTCGGAATTGGTCCAACTGCAGGAGGTCCCATTTACGGCTTGTTCGCATGCGCTAAGGAATACCTACGACAGATGCCGGGTCGTATTGTGGGAAAAACTCTAGATGAGGATGGACGTGATGCCTTCACACTGACTCTTTCAACTCGTGAACAACATATTCGTCGTCATCGTGCAACTTCTAACATTTGTTCTAATGAAACACTAATCGCTTTGATGGGAGCAATGCACATGGCTTTGCTAGGCCCCGAGGGTTTGGAGAGGCTGGCGCTTCGTGTCGCAGCAGCAACTGAAGCGACCAAGCGAGCAGTGTGCGCGATACCGGGAGTCGAATTGGTGGACCCAGAAACCCCTAACTTCCGGGATTTCGCTGTCAAACTGCCAGGAGATGCGGGTGAAGCTGTAGCACACATGGACCGAGCTGGTGTGCTCGGTGGCCTAGCAATGGGTGAGTGGTGGGAATCGATGTCGAATTGTCTCTTAATCGGTTGCGATGAGCGGACTAGTCAGACAGACATTGATGCGCTCGTCGCCGCTCTATCCTCATGGGTTTCGGAGGTGAGCGCCTGAGCGACATCTACCAATTCAAAGGTGCCGCTGGCACTGGATGGTCGCAGCCTGCGCCGATTTTGGAGGAGGCTGGAGATACAGTTCCTGCAAGCCTGCGCAGGACCCGCCTTCCTCGCTGGCCACGCGCCAGCGAGCCGGAACTGGTTCGCCACTATACTTGGCTCTCACAGCGTAATTTCGGCATCGATACCGGATTCTATCCGCTCGGTTCGTGCACGATGAAGCATAATCCCCGTGTCAACGAGAGAATCGCCCAACTCCCTGGTATCGACCGTATCCACCCACTTCAGCCCGAGCATCAGATTCAGGGGCTACTCTCGATTTTCTATGAGATGCAGGAAATGCTCGAGATTTGCTCCGGCATGGATCAAGTCACACTGCAACCGGTTGCCGGCGCACAGGGTGAATTCGCAGCGATGAGATGCATTCAGGAATATCATCGCGAAAGTGGCCAGGAACAAAGAGACAAGGTAATTGTCCCTGATTCCGCACATGGCACAAACCCCGCTTCAGCAGCAATGTGTGGCTACGAAATCATCGAAATTCCAAGCGGTGAAGATGGCCGACTCAACCTTGAGGCGCTGCGCGCCGCCGTTGGAGATGATACAGCTGCGATGATGATTACCAATCCTAGCACCCTTGGCGTATTTGAACCAGAAATCGCCGAAGCCGCAGAAATCGTTCATTCAGCCGGTGGCCAAATGTACTACGATGGAGCGAACTTCAACGCCATCCTTGGGAAAACTGACCCCGGCAGAATGGGCTTCGACGCAGTCCACTACAATCTCCACAAGACCTTCAGTCAGCCTCACGGAGGAGGTGGGCCTGGCAGTGGTCCAATCGGAGTGAAAGCACATCTAGCAAAATACCTACCAGCCCCGCTCACCGATCGTGAGGAAGCAAGCGATGGAGGAGCAACCGGTGATGGATACCGTTACTTCTGGCGTACTCCGGAGAATACTATTGGAAAGGTCCAGCAGTGGCACGGAAATTCTGGAGCAGTGGTCCGTTCGTGGGCATTCTACCGACGCTACGGACGCGAATTAGAGCGCATGAGCGAGCACGCTGTTCTCAACGCAAATTACCTCCGCCATCGCATTATGCAAGGTGCCGAAGGAGTCCACGCAATGCCGCTCAACGGAGCCCCAGCGAAAGTGGTCAAGCATGAATTTACACTCTCGATGAGTCCACTCAAGGAAGCAGTCGGAGTCACAGCCAAAGACATCGCGAAACGTCTGCTCGACTATGGATACATGTCTCCTACACTCTACTTCCCGATGATTGTCCCGGAGTGTTTGATGATCGAGCCTACCGAGACTGAATCGAAGGAGGTTCTCGACAAATTCGCCGAAGATTTCCTCAAGATACTTGGCGAAGATCCAGAACTCATAATCACCGCGCCGCACACAACCGATGTGCGGCGTGTCGACGAAGTCCTCGCAGCGCGCTCCCTCGTCCTCAAACATCCATTCGACGAGGAATGAGCGTACGAAACCCCGAGTATCGGCGCGAACCAAATACGAGCGGCCCAACGCAAGCACGATGCAGGCCGCTCGCGACTCCGACTGGCTGGCGGGAGAGGAACGTTGGTACCCGGCCAGTGAATCAGTCCCTGAATCGCTTGCCGGTGAAGTCAATCCGCCCGAGTCTTGGAGCGTTACTGACCACCGTGAAGGTGGACGAGGTTGGATGCGACAACGTTTGCAGCCCCTCGGACCAATGATTCTCTACACAACTGCTTGGGCGCCTTTTTTCCTTATTGCATCGCTCGCGCCTTTGGTATTTCCAGGCAATACCCCTGACGACCAGAATGTAGCTATGGCATTGTTTGCAATCAGTTGGTTGCTGCTTTTCGTTCCATTTTCAAAGCTGCGCGATGGATTAGAAAATCGAGCTAGCGCAAACCTTCTCGACCTCTATCCATTTGAAACGGGATTGATGGTTCTGGGAACTCTCCTTTTCTTGCTGCATGTGATAATCGACCCACGATTTGGTGGTATTTCTTTCGTATTTTTCGCTTACGCGCAATATCGAACCATCGGCAATATCACAGTCAGTGCCGGACATAATTCTGCACGCTGGTTACTCCCCATCGAATCTTCCGACTTCTCCAAAGACATCCTCGCGCAGGGCTGGGTAGAAGTTTCGGCTGTGTTCCGTAACGGCCCGCTGGCACAGTGGGATGGGCCGTTACCCGATTACGCTGCGGACCTCACAGGAGTCACCCGCGGCGACTCAACTTTCGTGGCTTTCACTCTCAAACATAGAGGGGGGACGATGCATGATCCATTCTCCGAGAAGTTGGTTGAAAAGCAGGCTTTCGCAGAGTTATTTGCGTCCTCTCCGCTGATCATTGCGGGCGAGGCTTGGCCCGAGAGATTCATCGCTCCAGCCGAGCAGTGACTAATTTGCGGGAGTCGGGCCATTCGGCAGGCATTTGAACCGGCCGTGGCCCGCTGTGGCATGGACATTTGTGTTGTTCTGGGCTCCAAGTCCGACATGCCAATAGCCGAGAAGTGCCGAAGCGTGCTCGACAAGTTCGATGTGAACTACGAGATACGCGTAGCTTCGGCGCACCGCGCGCCAAAGTATCTCGAGGGAATCATCGAGGCGGCTGAGTCTGATGGCTGCCAAGTCTTCATCGGAATGGCTGGTGTGGCAGCCGCTCTACCCGGCGTCATCGCCTCGATGACAACAAAGCCGGTAATCGGTGTTCCAGTCGGCGGCAAAGTCCCTCTCGACTCACTCCTGTCAATAGTTCAGATGCCGCCCGGAATGCCGGTCGCCACCGTCGGCGTCGACCGCGGAGATAATGCAGGGGCTCTGGCCGTACAGATACTAGCCACTTCCAACGACGCGCTCGCTGCAGCCTACTCCGATTACAGATCAGCGATGACTGCGAAGGTCATCTCAGACGACGAGTCTATCCAAGGGTGAATTCAATGATGAATACCCAGATGCTGGTCGACGAGGCCATTGAGGCTCTCGAGTCACAAATCAATGATACAGCAATCATTGCTTGTTCAGGAGGAATCGATAGTTCGGTGGCTGCAATACTAGCTCACCGTGCTGTCGGAAGTCTGCTTCACTGCGTCTACGTCGATACCGGTTTCATGCGTAAGGGAGAGACCGAAGAAGTGCGCGAGATGTTCGCGGAGATGGGCATTAAGCTGAAGGTAGTGGATGCGTCAGAACGGTTTTTCCACCATCTTGAAGGAGTCACCGATCCAGAGCACAAGCGCAAGGTAATCGGTGAGCAATTCATTCGTGTCTTTGAGGAAGAACAGGCCAACTGCGGCGCTAAATTCCTAGTTCAAGGGACCATAGCACCCGACTGGATTGAGTCTGGTGGCGGCGAGCGAGATGTCATCAAGAGTCACCACAATGTGGGTGGTCTACCAGAGGATGTCGACCTAATCATCGTCGAACCTCTACGCGAATTCTACAAGGATGAGGTTCGCCAAATCGCTCGTGAATTGAAAATTAAATCCAGCGAGCGGCAACCATTTCCTGGACCTGGCCTCGCCGTGCGAGTCCTCGGTGATTTGACTCGCCCGCGCGTCGAGGCCTGCCGCGAAGCCTGTCACATAGTCGAAGTCCGGCTTCGCGAAGCAGCGGCTGAAGGTAAGTGCGACATTCCGTGGCAGTATTTCGCTGCCCTACTACCTGTGCGTTCCGTTGGGGTGCACGGAGATGCTCGTGTTCATGGCGAGACCGTCGTAGTGCGCGCGGTGACAAGCCTCGATGGTATGTCCGCACGATACTCTGAGATTCCTCACGGTGTCCTCGCTGGAATCAGTACCGAAATTACGAACAAACTCAAGGGGCAAGTGAATAGAGTCGTTTACGACATCACTCACAAGCCACCAGGAACTATCGAGTGGGAGTGAGCCGTAGTTCACTTCTTTCAAGCACTGATTATTTTTTTTGAAGTGGCAAAGTTTGCCAATGTTCAGAATTCCGAAGTGACTACTACTACCCGATTCTTTCATGAAGGGGAGAACCGGCGCAGGGCTGGGCCGACATAGCTTAGTTGGTGGAGCGGTGGACTGTTAATCCACAGGTCGCAGGTTCGAGTCCTGCTGTCGGCGCCACTCAATCTCTACGTGCGAGAGCAGCTAGGCTCAGCATAGAAATAGCTGCTAGGACGCCAAATCCAGGTAAAATACCGCCATCAGCTTCCTCATTCAGATCACATATACCATCGCCATCTGAATCCGCAGGAATACTGTTTTCGTCGGTTGATATTGTCAGACATTGAGATTCGGCGTAATCCGACCAGCCATCATTATCGTCATCGAAGTCTGAATTATCACCCTCGCCGTCTCCGTCACTATCCCTATGCTCGAGTGGGTCGAATGGGAAATCATCGAAGACGTCGGCGACACCATCGTTATCGTCGTCATCGTCCAATTCGTCACACTGCGAGTCTTCATCGGCGTTCGTCGGAATCGAATCTAAATCCAATGGATCGGATAAGCAACGCTCTTCTTCACGGTCCTCAAATCCATCACCGTCATCATCGCGGTCAGTATTGTCAGTCTCACCATCGCCGTCTGTGTCGATTGGCGCCGAGCCTGCATCGAGAGGGTCGTAGCCGGTAGCGATTTCGTATTCATCGTCCCAACCATCGCCATCATCGTCTTCATCAGCGCTATTTCCAATCCCATCACCATCGGTATCGTAGACTTCCTCTGCATCGTCAGGGAATGAGTCCTCGTCGTTCTCGACACCGTCGCCGTCGCGATCGCTGTCCGAATTATCGCCAATCCCATCTCCATCCATGTCTGCCCATTCTGTGCTATTTAGCGGGAAGATATCAGCAACATCTGCCACTCCGTCATTATCGTCGTCAGAATCTTGCAAGTTGCAAACCATGTCAGCGTCAGTGTCTAGTGGGACGGAAATCAAATCCTTGGAATCTGTTGAGCAGTTGTCCTCGTCAGAATCGGACCAGCCATCGCCATCATCGTCAGAATCGGAATTATCCCCTACACCATCAACATCAGTATCCAACCATTCGCTTGCATCCATCGGGAATGCATCGTCGAGATCAGCATAACCATCATCATCATCGTCCAAATCGACGATATCGCAGACCATATCTGAATCGTAATCGGTAGGCACGGACATTGCATCGCGAGGTTCTGTGCCGCAATTTGCCTCATCCGCATCCGACCATGAATCTCCGTCATCATCCGAGTCAGCATTGTCGCCGATGCCATCGCCGTCCAAATCACCAGCCTCGCTAGCATCGTTTGGGAATGCGTCATCGACGTCGAGGACGCCATCACCATCATCGTCATCGTCGAGCGTGCTGCAGATTCTATCTCCATCGGGGTCTTCGGGAATATCCGATTGATTCAGAGGATCCGACCCACAATCGATTTCATCCGTATCGCTCCAGGAATCGTCATCATCGTCGACGTCTCCATTGTCTCCGCGACCATCTCCATCGGTATCCAACCATTCGCTTGAATCGAAGGGAAAGTCATCCTCCGTGTCGTTGTAACCATCTCCGTCATCGTCTTCGTCGGTCTCATCGCACACACCATCCGAATCGAAATCATCTGGTACGCTGCTCGAATCGGTCGTGTTTGAGCCACAGATCAACTCTTCTGCATCGGACCAGCCATCGTCATCGTCATCGTCATCGACACCGTCGCAGATACCGTCAGAGTCCGTATCGATCGGCATAGAGAATCGATCGGTCGAGTTAGTGCCACAGGCTGCCTCATCGATATCACTCCAGCCATCATCATCGTCATCCATATCGAGGTAATTGCACATTCCATCGCCATCAGTGTCCGAGGGTGTTGAATCGGAATCGGTCGAATTCGTGCCGCAAGCCGCCTCATCTACATCATTCCATCCATCTCCATCATCATCTGAATCTAAAGAATCGCAGGTTCCGTCAGAATCGGTATCCATCGGCGTTGATTGGGAATCAGTCGAATTCGTGCCACAATTCGTTTCGTCCCCATCCGACCAACCATCTCCATCATCATCTGTATCGATGGAGTTGCATATTCCATCTGAGTCGGTGTCGGTCGGAACCGAGGAATCGTCGTCTGGGTCGGTTCCGCACATCTGCTCCGAAGTGTCAGTCCATCCATCTCCATCATCATCTGTATCGACGAAGTCGCAAATGCCATCTCCGTCCCCGTCGCTCGGGATGCTTGTATTATCATTCGAATCGGTTCCACAAGCACTCTCTTCATCATCAGTCCAACCATCATTGTCGGAATCGAGTGAAGCTTGAGCGAGGACCCAAGAATCAGTTCCCCAGCCATCTCCATTAGTATTCCCATTCCCATTGACGAAATTCACTGCGAGGTCGAATGTCACGTTGCCTGAGCCATTAGCCGGAGCCGTCCAATTAACTGTCCATGAGCGCGCATTAGAGTTCGAATGAGTCACTTCTCCGCTTGAGATCTGAGCGTTCGAACCCGGGTTTGAGAAGGTGCCATCATCAGCATCCAGATTGAATCCACCGTTAGAGCCCATAGGGCCACCGCTACCCCCAATCGTCAGATTGTAGGTGCTATCTGGGGCGTATCCATCGACCGGCAATCCGCTTAGACTCGGTGTCACCTGATTTGCTCCACCACCGTGGCAGCTACACCCCGAGGTCGACGAACCCGTCTTTCCTGCTGACCAGCCGAATGCATCCTGTGGCACGGCCAAAACGAGTAGAAGAACGAGTACCATCGATACCTTTCGCTGGGAGGTCATTGCCTCTCGGCGGCTTCAACCCCTTTTGGCCTTCACTCTCGCCTGTGTCGTGCCGAGATAGTAGCACCAAGCATCGCTAGTGCAGCCAGAAGGGCGGGAAATCCCGGAAGTGAATCATCTTTGAGTTCTTCAGGTTCCTCTGGTTCCCCAGTCTGAATATTGTCGTCGATTGAGTCACAAATTCCGTCTTCATCGACGTCGACGGGCATCGACTCAGTATCCATTGGATCTGTGCCGCAGGTTTTTTCATCGGAGTCGAGGAACCCGTCGCCATCATCATCATTGTCGGTATTATCGCCGACTCCGTCATTGTCGTAATCCCCCCATTCTGTCGCATCGTTAGGGAATGCATCTTGCTCGTCGGCTATGCCGTCACCATCATCGTCGGGGTCTTGCAAATCGCACATTCCATCTCCATCACGGTCGCGAGGAATAGAGACGCTGTCCAACGGTTCTGATTCGCATGCGGCCTCGATCTGGTCTGGCCAGCCGTCCCCATCATCATCGGTGTCGGCATTGTCTCCTTGACCATCACCATCGCTGTCGAGCCATTCTTTCTCGTCGTTCGGGAAGGCGTCCTCATCATCAGAAAATCCATCCTCGTCGTCGTCGTGATCGCTGACATCGCAAATTCCGTCGCCATCGAGGTCGGCGGGAATCGATTGGAAATCCATGTGATCGCTACCGCAGATTAGCTCTATCGCGTCATGCCAGCCATCATCATCATCATCGTCATCCTCAACCAATGTTGTTTGACAGTCTTCTTCGATCTTGTTCGGCATGCCATCACCATCTGTGTCTGTGAATGCACATGGGTCATCTGGGAAGTAATCGTCAGCGTCGTTGACTCCATCGTTATCTCCGTCGAGGTCGAGATAATCGCATACTCCATCACCATCGGAATCCATTGGATAGCTGTCCTCGTCCATAGGGTCAGTGGCGCAATCTAATTCCTCACTATCACTGAATCCGTCGTTGTCATCATCCGTGTCCGCATTATCTCCAACACCGTCACCATCGCTATCGACACTCTCGGTTCCATCGTCGGGGAATTCATCATCGACATCGTCGATTCCATCGCCGTCATCGTCCGAGTCCAAATCGTCGCACAGGTCGTCGCCGTCGCTATCGACTGGGGTCGAGTCAGCATCGTTTGCGTCTGAGCCACAATCTGCTTCAGTCGTGTCTGAGTATCCATCATTATCGTCATCGGAGTCGGCATTATCGCCGACTCCGTCACCATCAGCGTCAGCTGATTCGCTAGAGTCCAATGGGAAGGCATCGTCCTCATCGGCCACGCCATCGTTATCGTCGTCGGGATCGCTGTCGTTCGGAATCCCATCGCCGTCGAAGTCATCGCCCTCAAGGGCATCACAGATGCCATTTGCGTCGGAGTCAGCCGGCACGTCGTTGCCGTCCAGCGAGTCGGTCCCGCAATCTGCCTCATCGACGTCGGACCATCCGTCGTTATCGTCGTCAAGATCTTCGGTCAAAGTCGAGGTACCGGTGAATACTACATTGTCAACGTAAATTGATTCGGTTTGCGAGTTGCTAGTCAACTCAATCTCCAAATTCCCTTGTCCTAGCGAGCCAATGTTCGAACTAAAGCTAGTCCAAACTCCCATGTAAGGGGCAAAACCTCCGTGATTGCTAGAACCAGTAGCGCCGGTTACATTCAGAAGCTCAACTGTTGAGGAACTCCCTACAAATCTAATAATTAGGTTGTCTGCATTTTCGTAACTATTGCTCGACCCACCCTGTACAAAAACATCGAAAGTCATTGAATCCGCTGTAACATCGTCAAGAGTCAAGGTTGCAGTTCCGTCAACATCACCCATCTGGTATCCTTGTGTTCCTTCAGTGTAATTTCCTACCGTTCCAGTATAGTTTGCAGTTCCAAAATAATCTCCATCAGTAAGTCCAACCCCTCCATTTGAGGTATAGAATGTAGTGAAACCAATCTCAGAACCATTGGTCTGATTATGGGCTACATGAGGTTCATCCGCATTATTCCAGAGATAGTAATTTGAAGTCCCATTCCCAGTATCATAGTACTTTGTACCATTAGTGAATGGGTCTTCGAAGGAGGTGTATGCAACGACCACATTTGAGGTGCAGCCGGAGACGACAGAATCGGGTAATCCGTCTCCGTCGGTGTCTGTATCAGCGCAAGCATTGTTTGGGAAATCATCGATTGAATCGTCGACACCGTCACCGTCGCTATCGTCCGCAAGCACGGTCGGAGGGACCATGAGAAGGAGGAGGGCGATGAGGAGAGTCAGAGGCTTCGCAGTGCGGGTCATGGTTTGCCAAGAGCGCAGCGATTGAAATAACTCTCGTAGGCGAGGTTGAAGAAACACGCGAGGGTGAGTGACCGTCAGACTCTTTGACCGAGAGCAGAAGCATGATGCATGGACCCACGGAAACAGGTAGAAGCCGTTCAGGTTGCGAGCACGGCCTCGGGCAGACATTACCGAGATTCCATACCAATGATTGCAAGCGAAAACATCCTTTCTCCGTTAGTCGCCAAAGCCATTCAAGGTGACCTTCACGGTCGATACGCAGAAGGTCTTCCAGGGAAGAGATACTATCAGGGATGTGACGATTTTGATACGATTGAAAGCATCGGTATCGAATCGGCTCGACGTGTTTTTGGTTGCCGATTCGCCAACATCCAATCGATTTCAGGAACCGTTTCGAATATGGGTGCACTGAAGGCGTTGTCTAAGCCCGGTGATACGATTACTGCAGTTTCTACGGCTGATGGTGGACACATTTCTCACCATCCGATGGGTGCTGTTGGGATGCGTGGCCTCAACCTCGTGACCTATCCTTGGGATGAGGCTCGCATGGAGCCTGATGTCGATGCGGCGTGCGCTTTGATCCGTGAGGAGGAGCCCGAATTGGCTTTGTTCGGCCAATCCGTGATTCTGTTCCCAATTCCTCTGCAGGAGATGGCCGATGCCGCCCACGAGGTTGGTGCGAAGGTGATGTATGATGGCGCGCACGTGCTTGGATTGATTGCTGGGGGTCATTTTCAGGATCCTTTGCAAGAGGGCGCGGATGTGATGACGGGTTCGAGTCACAAAACATTCCCTGGTCCTCAAGGGGGCTTCGTGCTGAGTGATTCTGAGGACGAAACCCTTCAGAAGAAATTGAACAACGCCATCTTCCCCGGCGTCTGTTCATCTTACCATCTTCATCACGTCGCTGGGAAGGTTGTCGCTCTGGCCGAATTCGAGGCCTTCGGAGCCGATTACGCGCGCGACATAGTTGCCAATGCCAAGGCGCTTGGTGCAGCATTGGCGGCGGAAGGATTCGATGTACTCGCTGAGGAGCGAGGCTACACGTCGAGCCACCAGGTTTTGACTCGGCACGGTGGACCCGATTCAGGTGCCGGAAAGCGAGCAGCCCGCACGCTCGAGGATTGTGGAATAATCACCAACATGAACATGCTTCCTGGTGATACCAAGGCAATGTCTGGCCC
>DUJH01000026.1:19373-21897 GCA_013329905.1 Candidatus Thalassarchaeaceae archaeon
GCCCGTTTCTTCAGCCGCGCGCTTATCGAAGAAGACGATACTGCTAGCGTGCGAGCCGACGTGGCCGAGTTCAAATCACGCTTCCAAATAGTGCATTACGCACTCGAACAAGGTCCTGCTTATCCTGGGCTCTAATCCGGAACAGGATTATTGCCGACCACCATAGGTGGTCGTGCATGCCTACGCGGGCGAAGGTCGCAATCCTCCTCACCGTGTTGATGTGCAGCTCGGGTTGTATGGGACTTTTCGAGCCTTCAGAAGAACTCCCTGACATTCTCGATTGCTCCGAGCAGCCGAATCATCCAGATTGCATAGTCGACCCAGTGACTGAGGAGGATTGTCGGCAAGACGAGGTTTTCACTGGAGTGGAATGCCGATGGATGGAGAGGCCAGAACAATTGTCCTATGGTCTCTCGAGTATTTCTCTTAACGTCGGCGAGGAAATGCAGGCTCTAACTCCATCATTTGTCGGTGATGGTCCCGATACTTGGGTGATTAATCCACCATTCCCTCAAGGAATATCCTTTGATCGAGAGAGTGGTGTCATCTCAGGCTCCCCTAGCGAAGCCACAATAGAGATCCGACACACCATCGTGGCTTCGAACGCTGTTGGTTCGACCAGCACTTGGATAGACCTAGAAGTGACAATTGAGGGTCCGAAATCAATTACCTATGCCGAGTCAATTCTGGATTGTGAATTGGGTCATCAATGCCAACTCGCCCCTCCATCAATATCCGGAGGAGAGCCTGATTATTGGTCGGTTGACCCTCGTCTTCCCGATGGAATTTCTTTGCTAGCAGACGGTTCAATCGATGGTTCTCCAACTCAATTGGGCGACTCTAACCACACGATTACCATATCCAATGAGGGTGGTTCGGTCGAAACCGCAATTCGAATCATCGTGCTACACGAAGCGCCGATGGGTTTGGGGTATGGGGGTAACCGATTTATTCTGAGCATCGGCGATGAGGTTCAGGTTGTTCCGACCACAACCGGTGGACGAATCGTATCGTGGTCGGTAGAACCTCCATTGCCCGACGGACTCCAACTTTTGCAAGCCGACGGCTCAATCCGTGGCTCTCCAACGACCGTCCAGGCCCTGACTCCTCATCGCATCACAGCGACAAACACGGGCGGGTCGATTTCAGTCGACGTTCTCATCAGCGTCGTCGATATTCCAGTCTCAAACCTAATCTACACTCCGGACGAACAAGACCTGACTATCGGCGACGAGATTTCAGTCACGCCGACGCACTCCGGAGGAATTCCCGATTCTTGGCAGATTGAGCCGGAGTTGCCGTCCGGATTCACATTCGATTCTACGAACGGCACTATCAGCGGCACCGCCACAAACCTTCAGGTAGATTGGTCAAGCTTCACAATCTGGGCCAATAATACAGGAGGCTCGGCCTCGACATCGTTCAGAATCCGCATTACGAGCCTTGCCCCCGACCTAATTTCGTGGGCGCAGACTGAATACGCCCTCGCTTCAAACGAGAGCGCATTCATCGCTGTGACGAATAACGGTCCAGCAATCGATTCGTGGGAGATTGAACCTGCGCTTCCCGCCGGACTTGTGATAATTGCGAACGGCAGTATCGAAGGAACACCCACTCACAATATAGATTGGACCGAGTTCACAATCTGGGCCAACAATACTGGCGGCTCAGTCGGACTCAACATCTGGATTGTAGTCCACGATTTGCGCGCTGATCAGAGTGAGTTGCTCAGTGGCTTGGATGATGCCGATTGGGGCGGATGGTCATCACTAATTCTTCCCATTGGAAAATGGTCGTTCCCTCTAGGTCGGGACACGACAGACTCTACCGTCGTAGCTGCTAGCCACGTCGGCCGAGGAAAGATGATTGGTCTCGGACATGAGAGTTGGGTCACACAGAATCACGAATTCAATTTCAGAGCAGTGGAGTGGGTCTGTGGAGAGGCAGCAAATGTTGGTTTGGCCTATGGCGCTGGATTTGATCACTGGGAGGACGAACTCCAGGCGGAGGGGCATTCTGTTCATCTTTCAGTAACTCCCGATGACCTCTCTCAGGTGGATTGCTTGCTGGATGAGTTCTGGAACGGACACGATGACGATGACAACTTGGCCATAGAGCAGTTCCTACTTGGCGGAGGAGGGGTGATAATGGGTGGTCACGCATGGTACTGGTCATACTCAAACAGTGACGTTCCACATAATTACCCAGGAAACAAGATTTCCAAGATAACCGGTTTGATGGTATCTTCAGATTGGGGATACAACGACATCGACTTTGAGATTCCGGACTTGATGTATACTCCACATAATGCAATTAGGGGAATTTTTGCAGACAGAGTCGACGGAATTGAGTTGACGGAAGAGGAAGCTGCAATTGCTTACTCCTCAATTTCCGATTGCACTGTAATCGTTCCTCTGGACTTCTTGGAATTCTGGACTCCTCTCAGGAAGTTGGTCAACTCCACTGGATGGACTGTTATCCCATACAGCACCTTGTGGAGTTCGACTGGTCATGAACTAGGTGC
>DUJH01000026.1:22134-32217 GCA_013329905.1 Candidatus Thalassarchaeaceae archaeon
GTCCATCCAAGTCATACTGAGTTTCCAGGAGAGGTTCCTTCCAATGCAACTAGGATATCTCGAACAGTATCAATTAACGGCACCCAACCTGGACTTCCTTCGAATTTTGGTTATTCGGGTGCACGTAGTAGCCTTCGAATGTCCACCGGTCTCTATGCCCCTCCTGGCGAGGTCATCACAGTGTCAGTGAGTCAAGATGTGTCTGAGTTGGGATTCTGGATATTGATTGGTGCGCATACAGATGGGCTTTGGGGCAAAGACGTCATCAAGAGGCATTCGAAGATTTACAGGTATTGGTGGATTGAGAACACCACCACTGAGATAGGAAACGCATTTGGTGGACCGATATATGCTGCTATACCTGCTGGTTCAGAATTCGGCGAATTCGACATGACGATTTCCGAGGCGGTAAGGGCACCTATGTTTGTGCTCGGCGAAACATCCGACTTTGAGTGGATATACTCCGAGAGAGATAATCCAGCTCCGTGGACCGAGTTGGTCTCTAACCATTTCATTATGACCGTACCCAGTTCCGAGATTCGAAACCTGAATAATCCTACTGAATTGATGGATTGGTGGGATCAAGCACTCGAAATGGAGCACGAGCTCTACGGCTACCTGCCGTGGACTCGAGTCGAGAGGGCGGTCTTCGATGCCCAGATCTCAGCAGGATGGATGCACTCTGGCTATCCCTTCATGGCGCACGACCTGAGTGTAGCCGGAGTGGTCAATGTTTCATACATGAGTGAAAACGGTGACTGGGGGATGTTCCATGAACTCGGCCACAACCATCAGTGGATGCCATCCACACTCCCTGGCACTACGGAGACGGGATGCAACTTCGCCAGCGTCTACTTGATGGAAGATTTAGTCGGAGTAGAGGGACACGGTGCCGTTGATCCAGAGCAGAGAGCAGCGAGGATGGAATCGTACTTCGGGGATGGCTCTAACATTTCCAATTGGTCCGTTTGGACAGCACTAGACACCTATCTGATCATCAAGGAAGAATGGGGTTGGGGAGTGATTACAGAAGCACTCTCGGTCTACTACACTCTTCCTGCCGCCGAGGTGCCCAGCGGCGATACGGAGGAGTTCAACGCATGGGTAATGCACCTCTCTAACGCTACTGGATACAACTTAGCACCATATCACGCTGCTTGGGGATTCCCACTTACTCAGGATACCTTTGACTCTCTTTCTCATCTTCCAATTTGGGTCGATGACCCACTGCGAGGAGAATATTTCGTTTACGATGCTATGCTGCGAAATATCGGTGCCAATAGCACTACTTCGAGCACCGCCGACTTTGCTTGGGAGACCTACGATAACGGCACCAACACTACCCTTACGATCTACTGGGGAACCACCGATATGGGCAACCAATCTTGGTTCTGGGGAAATAACGCAAATCTTGGAGATTCAGAAGTCGGTTGGGGTGAGCATGAGGTGACTGGGTTGTCGAGCGGAACTACCTATTATGCACGGGTGAAGGCTTCGAATGAGGAGCGAGACACTTGGTTCGGGCCAGTGAGTTGGACAACGTCGACTTGACACCTAGTCTCTTCTCTAACTGATGGCTCAATGCATTCAATTGCTTAGACGGCGAAGCAGTGCTTCGAGGCTGAAGTTTGGACAGTGTTTCTGATGCAGGTTTGCTAATGGTATCCAAGCCAGTGTGTGGGCGAAAGTGATTGTGAAAGCTGGGATGATGGCTAGTCTTGGTTGCCCCATCATGTAGGATGCGGCGAGGCCTAGGACGGCGAAGTGAAGGACATAAATTGTCAATGTTAGGCGTCCCGATGCCTCGAGGAATGAGAGATTGAGGAATCCGCGTTGGGCATTTAGCAGCAGCACCTCATGTGCGATAAAAACGAACATTGTCGTGATGAAGACGAAGAATACGGACGCGGGGAAGAAGGTCAGAACCGCGTCGCCCTCGGTCAGTGCCCAGGCCGTTCCATTTCTGACCGAGAGAATGATACTGGCAAGGAGGGTGAACCCTCCCATCTGAATGATTCCCAACCTGAGTCTTTGGTTTTCTTCGCTTTCAGCGAGTATTGCTCCCAGTGTCGATAATGCAAACCATGGCAAGACGGGGTAAGTGCCGTTAACCAACAAACGCTGGAACCACTCACTTGCCCCGGTCGCATCGACGCGATCAAACCAACTCAAATCGGCTCCGTTCACATCGGCAACTAGCAATGGTGTGATGGCGAAGATTGCGAATAATCCAATCAATTTCTCGACACGTAAGCGCGCGATGAGTGGGGCTACAATCGCCGCCAATGCTAGTAGTGTCAAGACTCCAGGAGTGTGCCACTCGAATCGTCCACCGCGCTCAGCGGCGAGTAAGATATTGACGAGGATTTGACAGGCAGTGAGTACCAGAACGCGCGGTAGAACCCAATCGATCCACGCGCGTGATGCCAATCCGTCGGCGAAGCGCTTCTTCGCCCCTCGATGCATTCCCCAGCCGGAGACTGTAACGAAGAGAGGTGCGGCCATTCCTCCGAAAGCAGCGGCGACAAAGGCAGCTGGATGACCAACGCTGATGCCTTCGGGTGGCAAGATTGCCGCCGTATGGACCTCAACCATGAATAGGATGGCAATCGCCTTCATCTGGTCGATATGACCTAGCCGCA
Source organism: Candidatus Thalassarchaeaceae archaeon (assembly GCA_013329905.1). Classification (GTDB taxonomy): domain Archaea; phylum Thermoplasmatota; class Poseidoniia; order Poseidoniales; family Thalassarchaeaceae; genus MGIIb-O1; species MGIIb-O1 sp8684u. Next base: position 24,777 of record DUJH01000026.1, read on the forward strand.
CAACATCACCTGATGATGTCCGTGATTCGTGATTGCAATTCAATCTCCCCCTCACTCATAGTGAATGCTGATGCCAATGATTCGGACAGGCCAGCAGGTAACTTACCCCTGTGGTAAATGACGAGCAGTGGGTCACCTTCTTCGACAGATTCGCCTACTTGAACTTCGAGGATTAGGCCGACGCCGTGGTCGATTTCGTCGCCAAGAGCGCGTCGGCCGGAACCGAGTTCGAGGCAGGCCCGAGCCACGGTCATTGCCTCGATATCAGAGACCATTCCAGCGGCTTCGGCGAAGACCTCAGTCGAGAGTAGTGTTTCATCGAGCAGACCGAGTCCGTTCAGGAGTGCGTAATCGGACTCGAGGATCGAAGTGTCTCCACCTTGAGCCTCGACCATCGCACGGAAGCACGCAAGCGCGCTGCCATCATTCAGAGAATCGTGGATTTTCAGCGCGCCTTCCTCCATATCTGCGGCCAAGCCAGCAGCGGCTAGTAGCAACCCGCCTTGCACGCAAACCAGTTCCTCCAAATCGTGCGGACCACGTCCGCAAAGAGTCTCGACACTCTCGACAATTTCCAGAGCGTTTCCTACAGCGCATCCCAAGGGCTGATCCATGGTAGTCAATACAACTGAGGTAGCAACGCCCATTCCGTTGGCGGCCTCGGCCATCGAGTGCGCAAGCTCCTCTGCCTGTTCGCGCTCGACCATGAAAGCCGCCCGACCATGTTTGACATCCAAAACCAGAGCGGCCAATCCCTCAGCAGTCTTCTTTGAGACGATTGAAGACGTGATTAGTGGAATCGAAGCCACTGTATCAGTCAAGTCTCGTAAAGCGTACATTCGACGGTCGGCCGGTACAAGCGAATCGGTCTGGCCGACCATAACACAACCAATCTTAGCCACCTGCGCACGGACCTCATCAGTCGATAGGTCGACTCGAAATCCAGGGATGCTCTCCAATTTGTCGAGTGTCCCACCTGTGTGTCCCAGTCCGCGTCCAGAGATCATCGGCACCTTCGCTCCGCAAGCAGCAAGAGCGGGAGCGAGAGGAATCGAGACCTTGTCACCGACACCACCTGTCGAATGTTTGTCGACTACGAGGTGCGCCCATTCAGTCGGCCATTCGAGCACCTCACCCGAGTCGCGCATGGCTTCAGTAAGCCGAATAGTCGACTCGCCACCGAGTCCATTCTCGAACACTTCTCGCAGCCATTCAATGAGTTCGTCATCGGCCAGAGTTCCATCCACGACCGCTTTGACCAAACGCCCAATTGGGTCGCTCATGCCTCGTCCTCACCGTGTTCATCGCGGAGTTCTTCGATGCTCATTCCTTTGTCAAGCATCCATTGGACTTGGTTGCGGTCAAGGTCCTCAAACCCGAAACCGTCCAACACAATGGCACCATGAACGCCATCATCGCGACCTTCGGTCCACTCGCGAGTGTCGGCTGAATCCTCATCGAAGCGAGTTCCCTTGAGTATCGCGCGCTCGGCATCGCCATCATCGAATCGGTAACCCGAATCGTCGATTAGGCGTTCTTCGGCCCTCGTCCGCGGCCGCTTCACCAAAGTCAGTCCAGCGCCCGCAAGAGCAATCGCAGCGATAAGTGTCAGTCCTAGAAGAAACTTAGCTCCAGGAGCAGATAGGGGATTCTCACGGACATTGATGATGCCACCTGTATCGTCGTCATCACCATTGTTCGAATCGCCACCGCCAGTATCAGAACCACCATCACCGCCGCCGGGATCAATGGTTCCCGTGCCATCATCGCAGCCGAATTGGACACCATCTGCTACACCGTTATCGTCGACATCATTCGAATTCATCGAAGCCGATGGCGCACGCATCACGGATTGAGCGAAGGCTGGCTCATCACCATCGAGAATACAATCATCATCGGTGTCGTTATCATTTGGGTTTCCTCCTAGCAGGTACTCATCTAAATTATTCAAACCATCTTCATCTAAATCGAGTGATTGTTCACTCAATGCGGTTCCAAGGATTGCTGCCGAGTGGCGATTCAATCCATGTTCTATTTCCCAAGAATCGGGTAATAAGTCTCCATCTGAATCTGTTAAACTGTCCAATCGATTCCAATCTTCTTCGAATGATTGTAGGTACTCAGAAGTCAATCCCTGATTGTGAATTAAAACTCCCATTTCTCTATTCCTCAAGGCTGCGTTTGAGCCCCAATTCATACTCCCAACGAGAACACTCTCTCCATCGATTATTGCCCCTTTATTGTGTAGTTTCACAATTGTATCGGATGAGGCCATAATTCTAGCAGTTGTGTCTAGCCCTTGAGTAGCATTCCAATCTGTGTTGAACATTTGTACAGCATCTCTGATTTCATCATCTGAGTCAACGTAAAATCCGTTCAATAATAGGCGGACTTGGACTCCTCGAAGCGCTGCTGAATGTATTGCTTCAATAATTGGATTTTCGCCGAATCCCCAATACCAATCTAGATCTAGATATTGAACAGAAAGTTCGATCGATGTATCCGCAGAATCAATCATTTCGATTATCCCATCAACGCAATCATCTGGGCAGGTAATCAACCGTAAATCGAATGGCCCTGAATGGTCAACTGGCGGTGTAATTTCGCCATCAAAGCTAGGCTCTTCCATCACCCAATCAAAAGTTGGAGCATGGTTGTTAGAATGAGGTGAAATGTGCAGATGCATCTGATTCTCATCCCATGCCATTCGCGATAATACCAATTCTGCGAATGATTGAGAGTTGACGATTACGGACCATTCCCTATTTCCAATTCCATCAGGTGGTAAGCTAGAATCCTTCCAATTACCAGAGGAAATCCATACACTTTCTGAATCTCTAACCGATACCTTACTGTGAATATACGTGTAAGGTGAACTGATGACGCTTGGGTCATCCATCCAGAGGACAGTCGCTCCAGCATCGTGAAGAGTTTGTGCGTGTCCACGTTGGTTGTTTTTCGTACTACTGCCATCTAGGATTCCTTCTTCGAGAAGAATACTTACTGAAACGCCTCTAGAAATCGCTTCCAATAGGGCATTGGTCAGGTCTGGGCTCATGGACTGATAGACATGTAAATGGATTGAGGAATCTGCTTGATTTATCCAGTGTAATAGATCATTGAATCCAGTGTCTGGACTGATAGAAGTGGTTGCAGAGGATTCCATCTCAGTGGACAAAAAGCCACCATCGCAGAAAGTCGAGGCACCGATTCTAATCCATCTATATTCCCAATCTGATCCCGCATCTGTGTCGGGGTAGTCTCCACAACCGGTCCCCCGCATCAAAATTAGACCGGGAGTGCCATCTCCTGGAACCGAAATTGCGGCTCCATTCCACCCATCGATTTCTGCAATCCCACTACCGAAGGCTATTGCATCAACAACAGTTCCATCTGGTGCTTTCAATTGCAATGAACTTCCTGAATCAACCAGCCATGGTATATTGTCCATTACGACATTTCCATCCAAAGCAGTAATCCCTCCGTCGGAGAGAAGATTTGCTGGGTTCTCAGTTAGGACAACAGATTCTCCAGCTGGTACAATCAACTCATTGAAACTAGAAATCCATGGGGTCGTTGAACGGATTCTTTCAACAGTCCAGCCGTTCAGGCTAACCTCCTCATCCCCAATATTTGTAATCTCAAACCAATCGTTGTCTCTGTCTGGGACCTCACTGGGCATGATTCTAGTGAATTTCACATCAAATTCGTTGTCCCAGTCAGAAGGCGGCGATGGGGGTTGCCAGTGCCACAACATATTGTTGCTATGCTTACTACTACTATCTTCTGCAATCAGCAGGCTGCCATCATTGAGCACTGCGAGATTATCTGGCCCTGCGATATTGTTGACATCACATTGACCGGACGAATAGGTTCCTCCAGAAACTACTGGGTCGATTCTATTTACATCCCAATTGTCTACAATTTCTAGGCTGTAAATCAATCCGCACCTATTCTCTGATAGTCTAATGTCACCTGAAGAATCGGTCATATCGTACCTGATATCTGACATTGCTAGGTATAGGTAGTCAGGTGCGTTTTCGTTGAATACTACACCTTCCATCTTGTTCCATTCAACAGTTGCACCCAAAGCTGCTGCTGCCTTCCGTGATTCCAAGAATGCCACACGATTGTCAGCGGCGTATCCTATGTTTCCATCTCCATCAAGATCGTCGTTGAGCGTATGTTCAGCCCAATCGTTGATTTCTTCATCTGAAATATACGAATTCTGACCTGAGACATAATCCATTGTCCCAATTCCATCGTATTCGTCAATCCATCCTTTGATTGAAGCAGAGTTCGAAGATGCTAATTCCACCCAAATCACATCAAATCCAGTTGTGGACGGATTTGTCCCAGAGTCTTGGTTGAGTTTTGCGGCGTAAAGAGTACCTGAGTCTAAATTCCCAGGAGAATCTGCGATGAACTTGAACAGTCCAGTTCCATATCCATCATCAGACAGGTAAACAGTCTTCCTGTCTGGCATGACTTGTGCATTCTCATGGGAAAATCGACCCATAGCAAAATGCTTCTCTAAGGTTGGAGAATCAGTATCTGCATCATCCATCTCGATTATCCAGCCATAATCATATGGATTCGGATACTCACCTAGATAATCAGCCAATTCTAGTTGGTCTTCGTGGTAATTGTAATTTGGATTATTCCAATCAACGGTATTAGAGAAATACAATTCTTCAGACAATAAAGGGGTCCCCCATGGACTCAATGAACCAAAGCATAGAACCCAACCTCCATTGATTCCGCTTAGATCAAGCATTTTCCCTCCCAGAATATCCCAGACCCCTTCGAAACTATTCCATTCAATGTGAAGTTGGCTAACTCCTGCGGGTCGGCTTTCCCATGTTGAGTAGAGATAGCCCTCAGTTCCTTCCGAATTTGTTGCAACAAATGCATTGAAATCAGGCTTTTCGCTAGTGAATAATAATTCTCCATCGTCTGCTGCGTAAATCCCACCCGCAATCTCTCCATTCCCTAGGTCGTCACCACTCTGCAGCAAGGCCTGGTACGATCCAACGGATGTTCTGACGCCATGCCAGATTTCTGATTGGCTACTAGAAGAAGGGAGTTCTGGGATGTCATCGGGTAAGTTGTTCCAGTCAAACCCGTTGATGACCCCTATCGTAGCTTTGTAAGGGTCGTCAGGATGCATAGAACTAACAAATAAATTCCCTAGAGAATTCACGTGCAGACCAGTTACTTCTGCTCCATCGGGTACCATCATAATTCTCGTCAAATCGGCAGGAGTACCTTGGTCATCATCTCCACCTCCACCACCATCTCCACCAATATTCTCGCCACCGGGAGATGCTTGATCTGAGTTAATCCATTCAGAAGTTCCATCTGATGGTATCTTTGAAACGCCGTTTGAAGCCTCTCCGGTTGTTACTTCGTGAACCACATTACCCTGACTATCCGTCAGGAATAGCGTCTCACCGCCATTATTGATACGAAGAGTTCCGATTTCATTCTCTGCGATTATGGCATAATCCCCTGCTTCGATGAAATGGGGGGTTGTCAATTCCTCAAATCCAACCCAACTGCTGGAATTGATAGGGTGAGTCCAGCCACCAACGTCAACAATTGTCCATCCTTCCAGACTAATTGCTGCTGATCCAGTATTGAACAATTCCACCCATTCGCCTTGAGGAAAAATACCCTGATCCGATCCATCTGCATTTGGCATGACTTCGTTGATGCAGATGGTGCAAGATGCCGTGGCGTCGGATGACTCAAATCGAGCCGATTCTACCTCACCATCTAGGAGTTGAGGTGTCATCAACCCTGTTAGCAGCAATGCCATCACGAGCAGTGCTGTGCCACTAGTTGACCCTCGGTGCATCGCCCGCATGGTTCCGTGCTTCACGGTTGAACCCTTCGCGCATGCGCGTGCCCGGCCGGCTTTGCCGGCCGTGCCTCAGACAAAGCCGGCTCAGCCAAAGCACCGCCGTCGCCGGCGTGTTTGACCAGTAAGCCTCAATCTTCATCTTCGGATGAGGCTGCGATTAGTGATCCACCGCCGGTCGCGCCGCTGAGGCCGATTGCTCCGTAGACCAACAATGAGATGCCTGCGATGTAGAGCACAGCGGTCACGATGTCGATGACCATGGTTCCTTCAAGTTCGCACTCACCATCTCCACCGAAGTCAGTCCAGTACATTGGGTCCATATTGTCTAGAACCTTACACTTGAAAGTCTCAGCATCTTCATCAGGAATTTCAGATGCTGTGTGGATTTCGAATACTGGCTTTGCATCTCCTGCATCAAAGTCAGGGTTAGTCATTCCAGCACCCCTCAAGTCTAGATAGAATCGAGATACAGACTTACCATACATTGCAACATTTGTTGTTGGTTCGACCTTGATGTCAACATGAGATCCAAAGTAAACTGGTAATGCACCAGGTAGGACATCTACGAAACTATTGGAAGCAATTAATTTCGCCTGTATTTGATTTTCAGCAGGGTCCAAATCTACGGTGTGTTCGCGCATCGGTATTCCCTTGAAATCAGTCATTTCACCAGGTACGCTCTCTGCAATAGAATAGCCTACTAGATTAACTGAGAATGAGTCATCAGCGTCAGCGATTCCTCCAATTGTTCCAGCAACAACCGTGTTGCTGTTACCGATATTGTCAGTCAGAAGTCCGTATGTTGCTGCCTCTCTGTGAGGGGCGCGCCATGGTAGGTGTTCGGTCATACCATAGATTTCTCCTTCATCACAGGGATAACCACCATCTGAATCAGCATCTGCAACAGTGCCATCAGCATTCAACTTGAAGTCACACTGTCCATCTCCATCAGAATTTGTGTATCCTTGCATCAGTCTCTGTCCAAGAGTTTCATCATTAACAATACTCATCACATAGACGTCGTAATCTCCAGTGCTCAGACCATCAGGTCTGTCATCATTCTGAGATCCAAAGTAAGTCATGTTAGTCTCTAGTTTAACCCACGAACTTTCTTCATCATAAAGTCCTGTAAGTACTGGGTCACTCCATCCATATAGCCAATTTTCAATTGGTTGAGTAGTATAGGGGGATGCTCCATATTGGAATCCAAGCAATGATCCTATTACATTCTCAAACATGAAATTACTTACCCAACTACGTACAGCAGATGCATCATTTTCAGATATATCATAGGCGTCTGCAACAAATGCATCGTCCCAATCTACTACATCTCCACCCATTACAAAGCCTGCTCTATCTTCGGTCATTGGTAATGTAGTACCTGCCATTTCGTTATACATGAATACCCTAGCGAAATCTCCAGTTAGAGCATAATCTGATGTGTAAAGAATTTCTTGTACCTTCTCAATTGATAAATCTACAGTTCCCTCGTATTGGCCTTGATTGAGACCGATAGAAATGTATCCTCCATTAATTGGTTCCTCGCCGCCGAAGGAGTGCTGCCACCATAGGTCA
>DUJH01000054.1:0-5774 GCA_013329905.1 Candidatus Thalassarchaeaceae archaeon
AAGCACGAGGTCGAGCGTCTGATCCCCTCGATTGTAAATTACGACGCTGGCTCGGTCCCCATCGCCCTGATGCTCCCAATCACAACGCAGTTCTCCCGGATAGAGAAATACATCATCTTGGTCAGCCAGCACATCTGGCCAGTCCCAATCTCCAAGCCGTGAGTCGCAGGTATCGAAGAGTAGATCGATCTCCCAGTACCAGCGCTCATTCTCATCCTTCAACAGGTCCTTATCGGTCACTGAGAACGCATCTTCATTCATCTTGGCGAAGTCATAAACACTGTATCCGACGACGATTGTTGAGATGATTAGTAGCGCCGCGGTGGCCAAAGAAAGTAGAATCGCGGCGCGTGGAATCGCCATTTCATTGATCCCGAGTGGCACGGTTGGGTGCTCCACCTCATCAGGGGTGTCCGATATCCAACTGCCTGACACGGTGTTGTTCCCGCACCCGCCCGTCATCAAACTTGGTATGCGACGTTATTCCTCGATCCGCTCTGAAAACGTATCACTGCGAGTCGATTATACAACTCAATTGCACGATGGCGCACAACTCGCCGCAACTCGGCACTAAGCCGTCAATCTCTCAGTAGCGCTTCTTCGTTGCGTTGCCCCAACCAAGTGACGAGAGCGAGTTCAGCGCCGATGACCGCGAGCAGCAAGAATAGGCCGCCGGCGTTGATGCTGCCCGATGACCCCAGTATCAGCAAGGCAACTCCACTTCCCAACACCAAATCGGCCAGCCCCCAAACTCGCAGAATCCGGCGTAAGTGGAGGATTCCGACGACCCACAGGGTTGTCGACATGGCAAAGAGTGCAATTGGATAGAACATCGCTTCGTTGACAGTGAGAAGGCCAGCGAACAGCAGAATATGGCCATCGACAGCCGCCATCACCGTCCAGTGACCGTTGCGCATCGGTACCGCCGCTCCGACCAGAACCAACATCACCACTCCTCCTGCGAGGATGATCCAATCGAGATTCTCCCCGATTGCTGGTAATATGTTGCTTAGAGAAAACAGGGCTAACGGGGCGCAGAGGATTGCTAATCCGACAGCTTCGACTTGACGGTGTCTGCGCCCCGACGAAACAGCGTTGGCTACTGCGAGGACTGCGGCTGGTCCCCATGAAATCATGACGATTGCGAGGGTTCGCAGTCCTCGACCCGAGCTGGATTGGTGTGAATCCCGGCCGACGCTCGTCCTGCGATTGTCAATCATTGCATCGATGACGATTGTGAAGATGAGGAGGGTTTCGAGTAGAAGCCATGGAATCTGCCATTCGATGAAATCGCCGTCGAACGGGTCAACGGTGAACGGGGCGGGAAGCGACTCGACCATCACCGCCCCGAGTAATCTTCCGAGAACCAAAGGCAGGACGAACCAATCGAGAGCGATGGGGATTCGGTCGAGAAGGTTGTCCTGTCGGTAAAGAGAGATAATGACGAATTGGAGAATGAGAATTGTCACGACGGCCATATCGAGCAATTGTGCATTACTTCCACCGGGGCCGATATGACCGGCGACGAGGGCTACGGTCAATCCAATAATCGCGTAGGCAATCGGCATTTCCATCCCGAGCACAGTCGGTAAATCGAGTTCGAGTTGTTTTGTCCTTAGACGAGCAATGGTGACGAGCAGTGTTGCGAAAACTCCGGCGATTAGGAGGACGATTGGAGAGGAAGCGAACAGCATTCCCCAAACGATTACCGCACCGAGAATGAGAATGAGGACGAGGAGTACAATCGTCGGTCGGTGCGAGACATCGGTTGTGTAGAGATCAGCATCATCGTCTGCTACTGTGAGGTCGCGTCGCTTCTTTCGCTTGGCTTCGAGTTCTGCACGCCGCGGGTCATATCCATCGATTTGTCCCGCGCCTCCACTGAGCATGACTTCAGCCTCGCGGCCTACCATAGCCAAGCGTTCGTCGCGCTGGGTAATCGATTTCAGTTCAGCGCGAATCTCTCCGCGTGCGACCAACCATAGCGAACTGAGTGCGAAAAGGCCGAGTCCGGCCATGGTTGCTGTTTCGTTGTTCAATTGCACTGAGAGCCCGATGGTGATTACCAGCAACCAGAGTGCTGCCGCCGCCGGCTTGAGCAATTTCTCCATCTTTTCCGCGCGCGGGAGATAAATCGCCATCACCGCACCAGTGCTAGCAACTGCAATGAGAGAAATATCGAGGTCAGGAAGAGAATCGGTCGCCTCGAGTATTCTCGCCGGCTCATTGGTTGAGATGGCGATTAGGAGTGGCAATGACATCAGAGCGATTCCATTGGTGAATCGAGGCTCGTCATCGGGCTCTCCGCGATAGAGAATTGATGCGGTCGCAATGAGAATCAGGACAACCCACATCTCGTCAAGACCGTGTTTCCACCCAAGCATCGCAGTGCTGACAGCGATAATCGCCAGCAGCGCCACTGCGCCTCCTAGCCTCTGTCCAACGAATTCAGCTCCAAGATGGGCCGCAGACACCGCCCCGACGACTACGAGCAGAGTGAGGGCGGTGAATCCTCCAGCATGTGCCATGACAATGATTGTGATCATCGGCAACCAGAGTCCCATCGACCATAATTGCAGAGCGCCGGAATCACGAATCGAAGCCGAGATTTCAGTGATTCCGAGGAATCCTGCTGCCAGATTGACCCCAGTCGCCCCCATCTGCAGATTGACGATGAGCATCAGGCCGACTGAGATCACGAGATAGACGGCGAATAGAGTCGGAGCGAGTTCAATCAAATTGCCCGGGTCGGACCACCCATTCGTCATCATCACGGTCCGAACTGCCTCGACGACAATTTCTTGCAACAATACCCAAGACCACGGTAGCAGAACTGTAGCGCCCGCGAGGGCGGGAGCTTTGCGTATCACAGCGAGTACCGCAGTCCCGATATGAAGCGCAGTCAGCAGAGCCAGGAGAGCCAATCCACCGTCGCCGCCAGCGGCCTTCGACTCGGCCGGTATCAGAATCACTATGAGCACCAGAACGCCGACCGATCCAACCCAAAGAACACGGTCAGTGACGCGGTTTTGGTCACGCAGCATCACGAATCCGGTAAGAATCGTAGCAAAGACAGTGAAAGTTTCGTAGCGGTCGAAAAGCGAGATGGATTCTGTCAAATCGCCAAAGATGAGAAGCAGTGAAAACGCCGCTCCACCTGCCAATAAAGGAATGGCCACCCTGAGCTTCTCTACTCCTCGCACGACGAGATAAGAGCCACCGAAGGCGCCGGCGAGGAATGTCACCATTCCGAGCGCGAAGCCGGAGTCCTCTCGGCTGGAAGCGACCGCCATGAGGGCTCCGACCATTCCGAGAGAAATCGATACGCCCCAGAGTCCCGGCTGGCCCAAGCCAGCCGCCTTGAATCCCTGAGAAAACCAATTGTCTTCGCGCGCGAAGCGCGCTGCCATGGCTGCGTTTAGACCAGTGATTACCATTAGGAGCAGGAAGAGAATCAGTGGCGTGTCAAGGGGTTCGATGACCAGAGAGCCAGCGGTGAATCCCTTGGTAACGGCGTGCATTCCAATCCATAGGTTAGAGGCTGCGACACCGAGGGCTGCCAAGTTGCCAGAGCCTCGGTGTAAGGCGAGTCCGTGGAGCAGTAGGGTTGCGACGAGAATCATCACGGCTACTCCGACCTCTCCTCCAATCGAGCCCGCCGTTGAGCCAATCGCCAACAGAACCAACGTGGCTTGGGCCGCAATCGCATCGTGATCGTGGCGGTAGGCGACGAAGACGTTGAGAGCGACGAGGAGAATCAATAGGACAGCGAGGACTTCAACAGAAATAGGGAAAATTCCAGCTAATTCCCAACGATTCAACTCAATTGCAAGCCCGTAGAGCACCTTCATCGAAATGATGACCCACGAAACTCCCAGCAGATGCAAGTCAGGATTGGTCACCCAACGCTCGCCGAGGGTGAAACCGGTGGCGGCGAGCGCCAAGAGCAAAATTAGAGAGATGAACGGCGGGAAAGCGGTTCCAGCGACGACGCTTAGTGCGCTGAAAACGAAGATCATCGCTACCATTAGCGACCAATTGACTCGGCGTTCGCCCTCTTTCGCCATCGAGGTAACGATATCATCCTCGGGAGCCGAGAGTACACTTCCGTCGGCCTGAATGGCTCCCGCTTCGGCTCCGGTCGGTTCGGTGAATGGATCGAAGACATCTCCGAGAGCTTCATCGATTTCCGGCTTTGGGTCGGAGTTCGGAGATGTTGATCCCTGTTCGGCGAGATCGGCGAGGATGTCTTCCAATCCGAGATCGCCGATGTCGATGTTGCCACCCATCTTGAAGCGACGCTCGCGAATCACGCGGTCGTCTTTCTCATCACTCACGTTCGCGACAGGCATGGCACCCTGCGATAACCGCATCCCCGTCGGGCCAAGTCGAACCGATGTATGCGCGCGAACACGGGTTTAGCCGCATATTCGCACCGGCGGGTATCCGTAATAGTTGAAAGCCAATTGTCGATGTCGGCCGCCATGGAGGGCACCTCCCGCTCGTCCACCCCGGCTTCCTTCGCGACCACGTTGGCCTCTCACGGCCTTGATCCCAGCGGCGCAGTACATTGGAATCTCGCTGCTAGTGAACTCCATGAGCGCGCCGTTGAGCGCGGTGAAGCACAGCTCACCGCGCACAATGTCTTGCTCGCGACGACTGGCGAGCGCACAGGTCGCTCGCCGGACGACCGATTCATCGTCGACGAACCGGGTCTAGCTGACCATGTTTGGTGGGGTAAGGTGAACAAGCCGACCAGCCGCAATGTCTTCGAAGGGCTACTGGAGAAGGTCAGAGCCCACTTAGATGCGGCTGACGAACTTTTCGTGAAGGATGCTCACTGCGGCGCTGATTCAAATTATGCCATGCCGGTGCGATTGGTTACCGAGAAGGCATGGCACGCTGCTTTCTACCACAACATGTTCGTTCGCAGCGATCCAGCTGACCTCACCGAGCACGTTCCACAATACACGATTCTACACGCGCCTGAGTTGCTCGCGAATCCGAAGACCGATGGAACAAACTCGGAGGTCTTCGTCATTCTAGCTCTCGACCGAGGTCTTGCAATCATCGGTGGAACCCACTATGCGGGCGAGATCAAGAAGGCAATTTTCACAATCATGAATCACATTCTTCCAGGACTGGGAATCATGCCGATGCACTGCTCAGCCAACACTGACGGCACCGACGCAGCTCTCTTTTTCGGACTCTCAGGGACTGGAAAGACAACTCTCTCGGCAGATCCTGAAAGGGCTTTGGTTGGGGACGATGAGCATGGGTGGTCCGATGATGGAGTGTTCAACTTCGAAGGTGGGTGCTATGCCAAGCTCATCGGACTGTCCAAGGAGGATGAGCCTGAGATTTTCGCTACGACGAGGATGCCAGGAACTATCCTTGAGAATGTCATCCTAGATGCGGCGGGTGTACCAGACTTCGATAATGGAACCTTGACTCAGAATACGCGCGGTTCGTATCCTATTGAATCGATTGAGAATCGCACTGAGGATTCTACAGCAGGTCATCCAAAGAATGTTGTTTTCCTGACCTGCGATGCCTTCGGCGTCCTACCCCCACTCTCTCGTCTGACGCCAGAACAGGCCGCTTACCACTTCATGTCAGGATATACTGCGAAGGTCGCTGGCACCGAGGTCGGGGTAACAGACCCTCAAGCGACCTTCTCGACGTGTTTCGGCGCGCCATTCATGCCTCGTCACCCAAGCATGTACGCTGACTTGCTATCGGCGAAAATTAGTGAGCAGGATGCGAATTGCTGG
>DUJH01000054.1:5981-10778 GCA_013329905.1 Candidatus Thalassarchaeaceae archaeon
AAGATACGCTGGACGCGCGCGCTGCTGAATGCTGCATTGCGTGGCGATCTCGACGATGTTGTCTTCGTTCGTGATGAGCGCTTCGGGTTTTCTGTTCCAACTGAGTGCGAGGGTGTTCCGGTCGAGATATTGCAGCCGCGCGAGACTTGGACTGACAAGACTCGTTACGATAATGTGGCGAATTTGCTGGCTCAAATGTTCATCGAGAATTTTGAACAATACGAATCTGGATGTTCTGCTGAGGTCCTTGCAGCAGCCCCTCAAGTCATCGAGTGAGAATCGCGGTGATTTCGGGGATCCAAATCTGTAAGATAAACCGCTATCGAAGCCTATTTCAGAGACGTGTAAAATCGCTGATTGATGAGCGTCGACTCAACGCCAGCGGCTGACGAATTACACGTCGTCACAGGAGCATTCGGCTATACTGGCAGATGGATCGCTCACCAATTGTTGGCAGAAGGTAAACGCGTTCGAACACTGACTAATGCGGTGGGTAGGGACGATCCATTCGATGGGGCCGTTGAGGTTCATCCGCTAGATTTCGATGACCGCGAAGCTCTCGTTGAATCTCTCCGCGGAGCGGATGTGTTGTACAATACATACTGGGTAAGGTACAATCATGAAGGAAGAAAATTCGACCACGATATCGCGGTGAGGAATTGCACGAAGATGTTTGAGGCAGCAGCAGAGGCGGGTGTTCGCCGGGTTGTCCATTTCAGCGTAGCACACCCAGGTCAAGCACCAGGATGGTCCTACTTCCGTGGAAAGGTTGAGAGCGAAAAAATACTGCGAGAATCGGGGCGCTCATACGCTATAGTGCGCCCAACTGTCCTGTTTGGAGGTGGGCGCAACGTACTCGTAAACAACATCGCTTGGATGCTAAGATACATACCGATTTTCGGGATATTTGGCTTTGGAAAATATCCGATTCAACCAGTTCATGTTCGCGATGTCGCGCGGATTTCAATCGATTTAGGCGCGGGAGAAGAAAACATCACGCGCGATGCGACAGGCCCCGAGACCTATCTCTACCGAGACTTCGTTCGGCTCATTGCCAGAAGCATGGGGGTTCGCCGCCTGATTGTGCCCATGCCCCCACTTCTTGCTTGGATGGCGGGACAAGTCATGGGGCTATTCATGCGCGATATGGTAATCACCCGCGCTGAAATCAAGGGGTTGATGAGCGGGCTAGTCGCTTCAGATGAGGAACCGCTTGGAACCATTCGCTTCAGCGAGTGGATAGAGCGGCGAGGGCCAGAGGTCGGGCGGCATTATCACAACGACCTGAAAGAACGAATATACAGAAATTAAAGTTCTACGTAACTTTCTGTTTTCACTCTGCGAATGACCCAGAGATTCGCTGCAGTCGAGCGAGGTCACAGACGCTGCTGAGCGTGTCGCTGCGCGTCAACGGTCGTAATCGCAGCCATGTGAACCACCTGGCGCACCGAGTCACCGCGCTGCAGCACGTGCGCCGGCTTTGCAAGCCCTTCGAGAATTGGGCCAGTCATCTCAGCTCCAGCGATCCGCTGAAGCAATTTGTATGCTATATTCGCGGAGGCGAGATTCGGGCAGACGAGAACATTGGCCGAGCCTTCGAATTCCATGAATGGGAATTCCTTCTGGCGGTCAGGGACCAGTGCGGTATCCGCCTGCATCGGCCCGTCGATGACCAAATCACCATCCAGCTCACGGGCCATCGAAATTGCTTCCTCGATGCGGTCGGTTCGTAATTCGCCCGAGGTGCCGAAATTAGAGAAGGAGAGCATGGCAACCTTCGGTTTGACTCCGAATCGGCGCGCTACGCGCGCAGTTTGTACAGCAATTTCAGCGAGTGTGCGCGAATCAGGATAGATATTGATCGTTGCATCGGCGATGAACATCAATTGACCATTGACGGTCATCATGTAGAGTCCAACGATGCGATGTGCAGAGGGGTCGGGTCCGATAGTTTGCAGACACGGCTTGACGATGTCTGGATATTGGTGGGCGATACCACCGAGATAACCGTCAGCATCGCCGCAGTGCACCATCATCGGTCCAAAATAATTCGGCGACTTGAGCAGGCTAACAGCGTCGCGGCGCGTGACGCCCTTGCGCCCGCGTAACTTGTGGAATTCATCGGCATAATCACCACGCCTGCGAGGGTCGTATCGAACATCGATGGTCTCGCATTCGAATGTCAGTCCGTGCTCCTCTTTCACCGCCTCGATACGCTCGGGGTGTCCGAGTAGAATTGGATCGCAGATGCCCTCAGCGATACATTGTGCCGCCGCCTTGATGATAGTCGGCTCATCTCCCTCTGAGAAGACGATTCGCTTTCTATCACGCTTTGCTCGATTGATGACGTTACGCATAATCGAGCGAGTCAATCCCAGTCGAGCCTCAAGTGTCTCACGGTAATTCTCAACGTCGAATTCATCTGCTCCGATGCGAGCCACACCCTCGTTAACTGCCGCTTCAGCAACAGCGCTCGCCTCCCATATGAGTACGCGAGCATCGAATGGCTTGGGAATCAGATATTCTGGGCCGAACTGCATCTGCTCGCCCCCGTAAGCCGCGGCAACATCGTCGGGAACCGGCTCCTTTGCCAATTCTGCGAGAGCCTTCGTCGCTGCCATCTTCATGCCCTCAGTAATCTCAGTAGCACGTACATCGAGAGCGCCGCGGAAGATGTATGGGAACCCGAGAACATTGTTGATTTGGTTGGCGAAATCAGAGCGTCCAGTCGCAGTAATCGCATCATCGCGCACCGCCATAACCTCGGAAGGAAGAATCTCAGGATCTGGATTTGCAAGAGCAAAGATCAGCGGGCGCTCAGCCATGCTCGCAACCATCTCGCCAGAGACCAATCCGCCACGTGACAATCCCAAGAAGACATCAGCACCGACCATGGCCTCTGTTAAGCCACCATCAGGCACATCGCGCGCGAAATTTGCCTTGTACTCGTTCAATTCTCCAGCAGCCTCGCGCGTCTTAGTCAGAATCCCCTTTGAATCACACATCAGTAAATTCTCAGGAGCAACACCGAGACGCAGATAATGCGTAGCACACGAGATTGCACTCGCCCCAGCGCCAGAAATCACTACCTTGACTGCCGAGGCTTCTTTCTCAACAATCTCCAGCGCATTGAGCAGCGCAGCACCTGAGATAATCGCAGTACCATGCTGATCGTCGTGCATCACAGGAATATCGAGCTCAGAAACCAGCCTACGCTCAATCTCAAAGCACTCAGGCGCCTTGATGTCCTCGAGGTTGATTCCACCAAAGGTCGGAGCGATCGCTTTGACAGCCTCAACGAACTCATCGATATCAATTCGGTCAACCTCGATATCAAACACATCGATATCAGCGAATGCCTTGAACAACAGCCCTTTTCCTTCCATCACAGGTTTACCAGCAAGGGCACCGATATCACCCAAGCCAAGAACAGCGGTACCATTGCTGATGACGGCTACCAAATTACCCTTCGAAGTGTACTTGTAAGCGTCATCGGGATTCGCCGCAATTTCCAAACAAGGATAGGCAACGCCCGGAGAGTAAGCCAAGGACAATTCACGCGCAGTTCCGTGAGGTTTTGTCGGTTCGACGCGGATCTTCCCAGCAGGTGCAGCCGCATGGTAATCGAGAGCTTCCTTGCGCAGACGATCCTCATCCATGCCAAACCCTCGAGGTTTTTCGGGCCACCCCCTCCTCTTTGATGCTATCCTCCTGTCTTCGAGATAGTTATCGGCCCGCAGGTCAGCGCTTCTCCATCTTCACCCTCCCTCCTATAGAGGGAGACTCAATACAAAATCACCAACCCATGCCTTTCATAATGGGAACAAGCAGGCCAGTAGTTCGTGCCCATGTCTTTTCGTCAGGAGTTGCCGAGGAAGCGGAGGTCTGCTCTGCTACTCGCCGCACTGATGGTAATGCTACCCTGGACAGTCTATTCAGGGGCGGACGAACTTGGTTCTGAGTTGGATTCGAGGCAGGTTATTCAGACCGCTTGGGGTGCCTCGGGGAGTAATGATACCGGTTGGGTCGATCTCGTAGCGACGGGAGCGGATCCGGCGAATGGAACCTATGCTTACAGCGATTTGTTTCTACCGTTCGCCCCCGGAGCAGAAATCTCGAATTTAACATTCGAGATTTCAGTCAATGGCTCAGCTGGCTATTGGGCAACTGAGCCTCAATTGACATTGATGGATACTCAAACGCCTATCCTCGACTGGCGAGGAAACGGCGATCTTGGTAGGCAGGATGAGATGGAGAATAATCCACCGACCGTTCTCAATGGAACTTTAGATACTCATTTGCGTCCCAATTCAATCTCTGACGCCTCGTGGGAATTACCTGCAGGTGTTTCTTTGACAGACATGGTGATCGAGGCGTTGCGACCTGCCGACCCGAAGATTTCGTTTTCGGTGCAGGATATCGAGATCCACGACAGCGCCGTCAATCCGCTTGACGGCCGATTGTACCTTCTTCTTGATGATGACCTGCTCCATCTCGACGCTCGGGCTCAGAAACCAATAGTCGATATCGAAGTAGGAATTATGGGCAGATCGCTGGGGATCGACGAAGACGCCGGCAGGTTGTTGATTGGTACAGAAAATGGATCGGTACTTTCTCGTAGCTTCTCAGATTCGTCGATGCTTCCAGATTTGTTGATTGGCGATGGCTCAGACGATTCTGGCATCCACGCTGTTGCCGTCGATGATTATGGGACCATCTGGGCTGCTGGATTCTGCACTGTGCATTACAGGACTATGAGTGCCAATGATTGGACAGAGTACGATTATTGTCAGACTC
>DUJH01000054.1:10995-20163 GCA_013329905.1 Candidatus Thalassarchaeaceae archaeon
TCGCCACGAGCACCGCTGGAGTCCACCTTCTCGATTTCACTACGAGTTCTTCCTCAGGGAGTGTCTCTGTAACAATTGATTCACACACGGTGTGGAATACCCAGAACTTCCTTTCCTCCAACTTCATCACCGACTTAGCACTCGTTGGCAATCATCTCCTTATCGCCACTTATGACTCTGGAGTCAACCGTCGTGATCTCGCTTCTCAATCTTGGTTGGTGACTTGGTCGACGAGCAATTGGCTCACTTCAAACCAAGTCCACGGACTTTCGGTCACCGAAGGTTGGCTACACATTCTCGCGGGCGCCATGGTTCACGCCTACGACACAAATTCGCTCATCTTCCGCTCTCAGAATCAACTGACCGACATCGGTCTGTATGAAAATGGAGCGATGGCGATTCCATGGCCGGCGCACACCAGTCGTGGCCCTACATCTCCAACCGCATTATTCAGCGATGGTTCGGGTACGCTTGGCATGTTGGTTGGCGAGACGCCTGCCGGCACCCTGACTTTGGTTAGTAGCCCATCTACCGACGGGATGGCGGTCGTATCTCACATCGAGGATGGAGAGAGGGGCGAAATCTGGATTGGTGGTAACAAGATCATCGATCGATTTGACGAATCGGACCAGATTTGGAAGTCACCGATTGACATCAGGGATTACGTCAGCAGCCCCGGACAGATTATCTCAATCCTTCAGGATGGGAACGACAAGGTTTGGATCGGAACAACGAATGCTGGGGTGCTGCGCCTCGATAATACCGATGGCTCCTACATTGGTACGGTATCCGGACTGAGTTCTAACCAAGTCTCTTCACTCGCCTTGGATACCTCGACAGGCTATCTCGTGGTTGGCCATCTCGAATCTGGAATCTCTATCATTGACACCAATCAGATGACTCTCATCGACACCCTGACGACTTCTGATGGCCTCGACTCGGACTTTGTGAACGCGGTGGCGGCGCGCTACGGAATCGCCTACATCGCGACTCCAGACGCAGGTGTGATGAGAGTCGAACTCTCGACCTCGACAATCATCGGCTCATGGCAATCACTCGGTGCAGATGACCTCGATGCCACCCCTGTCGCAGTTGACGACGATGTCGTCTACATAGGTCTCTACGAATTTGGAATTCTCGTTGTCGACAGGCTGACTGGAGATATCTCTGAGCATTGGACTCAGGATGCAAATACTCTCCCCGATGACGATGTTCTATCTCTCGAAATGGACGATTACGGCGGCCTTCTAGTTGGCTCGGAGGGTGCTTTCTCAAGATACGACGGTAACTCTTGGACGACGATGACTAGTAGTGGATCTTGGTGGAATCGGCCTTCGGTTTTCTACGATGTCACGAGTGATGGTGACGGAATGTACGCAGGAACCAATCGCGGAGCATGTAAGTGGGATTGGCAATATCAATTCCAAGATTGTGTTAGCTCTCAGGACGGTTTGGAAAGTCGCTTCGTATACACTATCGAGATGCTCGCTCCCGACCGCGCCTATACAGGAGGAAACTCCGGTGCGGGCATAGTGAACATGGACAATTTCTCGGTCATTGAGACTTGGACAGCCGGCGATGACACCCAACGCTCGCGAACGGTGAAAATCGATGACATACTCTATCTGGGCTTCGAGAATACCGGAATAGCCCGCTACGATTTGACGAATAATGAGTGGCTGACGACTTGGGATGGAACTCAGGGCTACATCGACGACGACGATGTCACCGCATTGATTCTAGGAAATGAATCAGGTACGATGTGGGCTGGCGGAGATTTCGGACTGACTCTAATCGACGTCGTCAATGACTCTGTCTTGATCTCTTGGAACCGCGGTTCAAATACCAATGGACCAACCCTCTCAAACTCTGCACCTGCCGACATTATCATCCACGACGGAATTTTGCATTATTCGCTCCAGAGGGCGAATGGATGGTGGGGTCAGAGCGATGAAATCTATCGTATCGAACTCTCATCTAACAATAGTGGGTCTAGCTTGAGCACAATCGACGCTGGGGCTCAAGCTGGATGGAGCGGTGTTGTTTACGGAATTGGAACGGTCGGAGAACAACTCTGGATTGGAGTCCGACCGACACAGTACTGGAATGACGGAGATGGAACCATCGTCCGCTGGAATATGACCAATGAGACATGGGAAGAGGATCTGTCGACGATTGGCAATGTTCTCCGTGTCAATGCTCGATTCCTTGGCGAATGTTTCCCGATGAATGTCACATCCTGCGAACTCTGGGTTGCATACGGTGACCACATCATCCGTCGATTCAATGCCGACTCCATGACGCTCCTAAACGAGTGGACTGACATCGAAGGACCGATTCGAGGAATGGTAGAGTACGAAGGAGAGTATCTCTTCGCCAGCATGAACGGAATCTTGCGTTGGAATCCTGTCAATGCGACTTGGCTCGACTCTTGGACCCCGGGTGATGGACTACCATCCGACTCCGAGGAAGAGTTCTACACGATGGCCATCATCGACGACGACCTATGGCTTGGGTCGATGGAGTCGAGTGGTTGGAATTCGAATTCTCAGATTATGCGTAGGAATGGCACCAGTGGAAACTGGACCTCTTGGGATCTAGGCACTGGAGACATACCAGACGGATACCCCGCTGATATCAAACTCTGCGACGACATCGTCCATGTTGCTATCGGAGCGAGATTTTGGTGGGGTAATCAGGGCGGAGTCGCGCGCTATGACTTGGCCGACCACGATAACGACCAATTGTCCAATGAGTGGATTAGCGCGATGACATCGGGCACCTCGGGGCTCTCTGATAACGATCCACGAGCAATGGCTTGCGATGAACCTAATCGCATATTCTACATTGGCTTCGATACGGAAGGCATCGGCTTCGATCGCTTCAACTACAACACTGACACCTACCTCTCAACTCTCACAGCCGCTGACGGCATCGGCGAGGACAGAATCTTCCCTGGAGGGATGCTTCACGAGAATAACGTCCTCCTTGCCGGGCATCAGTACGATGGTGAAGGTGGCATCTCACGCCTCGTTACATCCGGCACCGCCACCGCCAATGGTCAGGTGCTTGATCCAGGAATGGACGGTTGTTCGATAGAACGCGCACCATCCAACTCAGGACAAATTGTCTACGCAATCGGTCGTTCGGGGCAGACGACGGGAATGAACCGAGTCGACCGCCTCGACAACTCGGGGCTCATCGCCAGCGGCTTCGATGAACTCGCAGGCCTTTCCAGTGGGCGGGTGGTGGAAATAATTTCCAATAGCACTCACGTCTGGGTAACTTCTGCTCTCAATGTCAATTCCTACTACGGCTCCTCAATCCTCCAAGGCGAGATCCTTGCAAATGGCTCAGTTCGCTGGGAATTTGGTTACAATTTCCAAAATGATGTTGTAAACGACATGATGCTCGACGGCGAGACTCTCTGGGTTACAACCGCTGGTCGAGGCCTCAAAGCAATTGATTTGCAACAGCGCCGAATCACTTCAACTCCACCGGCGCTGCACTCTCAGATGGATGGCATGATCCTCGAGAATGGCACGATATACGTCGGACTGATGGGCAATCAGGGGTCAGCTGCCGGCTTCCAGACCTACAACATCGCCAGTAATCAATGGGGGCATGGCAGCCTGCTCGCAGGTCTGCCGAGTAATCTCGTGCGTGATTTCCTCGAATACGGCGACCACATCTTGATTGCCACGCACGGCGGAATCGGGATGTACAACACTACGCGTGCCGACTGGGATGACCCAATCACCACCATCGATGGTCTTCCTTCGCCGATTATCACCCACCTTCACGCCCTAAACACGACGATTCAAGGTGGAGGATCTGCTCCTCGCTGGTGGCGCTGCGGGCTTGACGGTCCTTCATCAGACGAATCTCACAGTCCTCAACACGCTTGGATTCAACAACGGCCTGATGGGCAATACAGTCAGTGGAATCGTAGATGCAGGACCGATTTCTCGCGTCGTGCAGAATCCAGATGGTACCAATACCACTCTCTATCACGACGCGGCGATTTTCATCTCGCACAATGGACAGGGGCCTACGCGCCCCGGTGTAGTGGCTTGGGATTTGATGACGGACATGGCGAATGGAAGTTACAATATCGACATGATTCCGAGCAATGATGTCAGGGCGATTGCTACCGATAACTGGGGCGTTCACATCGCTACCGACGTCGCTCCTCTGGTTCACTGGAATGGCTCACAGATGAAGATGGAAACCGGGGTAGGGCGAAGCTCTCTGCTCTCATGGCCTCCATTCCAAATGCACAGTGATGGACAGAATATTGTGGTGATGAGTCCACGTGGCCTCAACGTTGTCGATGTCGATGGAAACCACAATGTTGTGACTAGCCAAATCACGACTGGATTACAAGGTGGATACGTTGACTTCAGCGGCTTTTACGCGGTCGGCAACGACGGCTTGCACGTCTATGATCCGGTTGTAAGTTTACAAGAAAAGTCACGCGAACATCAACGGCGAGCTGACCCGCTGACGGTTCTTTACGGCGGGCGCACGTGGGACATCACTGATACGACTCATCCCGGAATGTCGACGGTTCTCGTCACTCCTGATGATCCAATAGAGATTCCACAGACATCTGACATCGCCGCGCCGGGTAGCCTACCGATGCATGTGGGCGCGATGACGCTGACCGCACCGCAAGGTGGGTCGTGGGTCTGGGCGCGGTCATCGGCACTCAATTACACAGGAACTTGGGATTTGGCGGCCTCAAATGGTGGCATTCAACAGGCCTTCCAATCAGCAATCTCGGCCGTTGGGCCTGGATCCTCCTCGGCTTACCTGCACTTGCAATTGCAAACCCCTCACGACGGTGCAATCCAAGTTAGGATAACCTATGATTGGGAGCGCGTCGAGGTTCCGACTGTAATCGTCGGCCTCGAGGATAGACCGAATGATGGCGGAGGGGTCCTCAAGGCCTCTTGGCTACCGGCCGAGGATGCAGCTTGGCATGCGTATCGATTGTATGTCTGGGATTCCACGGCCGATCCTCTATGGGAGCCGGAGCAGCGAAATTTACAGGATTTCTCAACCTACATCCGCTCCAACTTCTGGTCACGAACCAATGCGACGGTTACACAGGCGGATAACGCCGGAGTGACCGAGGCGCTGCGTGATGATCGCCAATACCGTGCAGCGATTGTCATCGAATATGCAGATGGTTCGCTTGGCGTTCCTATGACCTATCCACTGAATGTCACGCCGACCGATGAAGTGCCTGCAGCACCCGAGTGGTTCAGCGCCACACCGGTATCTGGGGGCGCCGCAGGAACATTGGTCCTGGAATGGGCTGCTTGCACCGAGCTCGACCCAGACCGAACACGAATATGGGCTGTACAACAGGAAATTACCAGCGCAATAGGTCTCACCGATCCTTTCGACTTCCATTGGAGCACGGGTAATACTACCGTGCTGCAACTAGAGGGTGGAGTGCCCTACTGGTTCGCAGCGGTATGTGTCGATGAGGCAGGACAGTCTGCCATCGAAAACGCCACCATCATTGGACCGGTTGTAACCGCAGGCGGACTCGACGATGGTATACCTCCTGCGCCAATCACTGGAACCACTGCAGCAGATGTTCCCGATGACGAGGGTGGTAGGATCAATGTCAGTTGGGATGCGAATACCGAAGAGGACTGTACCTACTACGAGATTTACGCGCTCCCAGCCTCTGGATGGAGTCCACCTTCGACGGTCGATGGTTGGCCAGTCGCAGATTATACCGTTAATTGCGAGACCACTTCGATAATCATCGACTCACTGGGGGAGAGTGGCCTCATCGATGGCACGGTTTACTGGATAGGTGTGGTAGCCTTCGATGATTGGGGGAATGGCGACGTCGACAATGTGTACATCGTGGATGCGACGCCGATGGCGAATCTAGGAGGTCCTGGTTCTGCTCCAGATCGAGTGACTGGCCTCAACGCTTGGGACCATTCGGACGATGACGGAACCGCCATCGATATTCGCTGGAATAGATCGGCAGCGGAGGATTTCTCATTCTACACAGTTTGGGTTTCAGAATATCCGCTGGCGAATGTTACAGCGATTTGGGAATCCTGTGAAGGAATGACGTATTCATGCGGACTTATCACCATTGATCAGCGCCAATTTGGTGCTGATTTCCAACTTGAATTCACCGCCGAGCGAGCGCTTTACGGCACCTCGCTCGACACTCTCGAAGTCCGCCAAATCGAATCGATGATTCCACTCTACGTCACCGTGACCATACACGATGTCAGCGGCAACGTGCACCTTTCAGGGCTCTCGGATCATATGGTTCTCGTCACGCCGATAGACAATCGTGGAGACATTTCTCCACCCGATCGCTTGCAACCACCGGTACTCAGTGATCGATACGGCGATTCCGGCGACGCGATGTACGTAGAATTCATCGAAAGCGACGCCTCCGACATCGCCGAATACTGGATTTATGCCGTAATTGATACTCCAGTGCTGCTAGAGAGAATCGATGACCTCCAACCTGCCTTAGTAGTCGACCGAGAGCAACACCTACCCGTGCTGCTAACCGAGTTCTCTGCCCACGGGGATGATCAGGCGACGCCGCTTGTACCGAATCGCAGAATCTACGTTACGGTCGTAGCCGTCGACTCATCTGGAAACGCTTGGACAGACAACCTTGCAAGCGCTTGGATTGAGTTGTCTGACGAACTCTCCGCAGACCCATGCCCAGAGTGCCCGGATGTCAGCGGAATGCGAGCGAATTGGAATGCCGCGGGATCGTTGATCGAAGTGAATTGGGATAATGTGGAAGACCCAATGTACGGCAGTTACTACGCCTACGTCAGCACCCAACCCTTCGACGATACACGCAATGCCACCCTGGTTAAGGCTGGAATGCGCGACACCATTCTAATCCTCAACGAATTTGACGGAGAACCGGTGGACCGAGAGGCTACTTACTGGCTTGAAATTGTCACTTGGAATGGCCAGGTCCACACCTATCACGCAGACCCGACCGAGGTTCTACCTTGGGAGGAATCATCCTTCGGGACGACCAAACCCGGCGATAATCCGGCTGGAGATTCGTGGGTTGACAGGATTCTCGCTGGCGAAATGAATGTCATCGTCGCGGCATTCTCTGCCGTTATGCTTCTTATTGGTGCTCTATTGTTCATCAAGCCGCGAGAAGATTCCGCGCCAGCTCCCTGGGAGATGGGCGCGCTTGAGGTCGAACTGGAAGAGCAAATCGAGCGTGAGGCTGCTGGCCTCACCGGAGACGAGGACTTCGGATTCGATGATTTGGAGATAGATGAGGGCTTGGTATCGAGTGCTCGACGCAAGGACGGAGCCACATCTGACTCCGGCGAAAGTGATTACACAGCTACAGCAGCTAGCGCTGGGGCAGCAATCGAAGAGGATCTTGGCCCAGCGCCAGCGCCAGACACCAACGTGATGGACGAATTGCTCGGTGGCGACGATGAAAATTTAGATTTGGATGACCTTGGCGATTTGGCCGATGATCTCGAAAATATGGCCGGCGAACTTGACGAGGACGATGATATCGATACTTCCTTCCTCGACGATATGCTCTGATTCCACCAGCATCGGATTGAAGCCCTCTTTGCCAATCGAGGTCCATGACCGGCGACCCAGCCTCTGAGGTATTCACCACCCTCGGTTGGGACGGTGGCGAGCGTCTGATGGCACCAGACCTACATTTTGCCCGCCTGCACCGTCACGCTCGTAGACTGGGTATCACGCTGCCCGAGGGCATCGAGGGCAGAATATTCGATGCACTGGCTGAAGCCGAAATTCCGGGTGAGCCGACGGTTGGCCCCAATCAAGCTCCTTTTCTCGTCATGATTGGAATATCTCAGAGTGGAGAGGTCAACATTGTGCCTCGATTGAACACGCCTTGGCCGGCACGAATGAGTGCCATCAGCCTCGCTGCACCAACATGGTCCGGCGAGGTCCGCGGCACTAAACACGGGGATTGGCAGCCTTACATCGACGCGCGCAAGGCTGCAGTTGCGCACGGAGCCGATATGGCGCTGCTTTTCGACGATGATTGCCTCGTCGATGGTGATCGCTGTATGCCGGTTCTACTCGACGCCGACGGCGTCGCTTACCATCCTAAGCCAAGTCAAGGGGCTCTAGATTCTATCACTCTCGTTCAGATTAGGAAAGGAGTCGAGGCGGCTGGAATCCCCGTTCGGGAGGCGAGACTTACGCTGCCGTTGATTCTACGCGCCTCGGAGATGATAGTACTAGGTAGTGGAATGGGTGTTCAAGCGCTAGCCAGCATAGATGGAAGAGTGATTGGCAAGGCCCGTGGTAGGCTCTTTGAGGCAGCGGATGCGGCTTGGGTTGAGCGGCTTGAAAACGCTTGGCTGAGCCGTGATGAGGTGAGAGTTTGAAGGTTGTAACCCGTCAATTTCCGACGCCACAAAGCGATACTCTTCTGCGCATTTTGGCCCACAGGCCTCGCAATCAAGACGAACTCCTTCTGCACTCGGGGGGCCCGGTGACCGACCTCTCCGGACACTCGATGCTACCTGCGTTAGATAGTCTGAGGTTCCTGTTTTTCGAGCCGTGGGGAGTTGAGCACAGTGACGGCTCGGCCCTTGCTGGAGAGGTGATTTTGGGTTCTCCCCCTCCACTAGTTTTGGTTCGCCAGCGGATGGTTGATGGCCGCTGGATAAGTGAGGAGGAGACTCGGCCAGCGAGCCTCGATGAGGCACTGAGTGAAATTTCTGAACATGAGGTGATTGTTCAGGCCTCCGCGGCTTCTTCAATTCCGGTCACGCCAGGTGGATTCGCTGGGCTGCTCGGCTATGATCTCGGTCGTTGGTCGAACCCGGTTCGACTTGCTCACACCCCCGCTCCCGGTACTTTACTGGGTGTACTATGGCGCTGTGATGCTTGGTGGGTAGACGAGCGCGCGAGTGGGGAATTGCGATTGATTGCGCTCGAAGGGCATGATTGGCTGGATGATGAGTTACCCGTTCTTGCTCCTGTAGAGAGTCCAGGTCGACCCGAGTCTCGGGTCCCTGAGAGTGAGAGTGATTCTGAACACGCTCGCAAGGTCGAACAGATCCGCGACTCGATTCGCGGCGGTCATCTGTATCAGGTGAATTACGGCCGCCGCTGGCAATCAGAGATGCATGGTCA
>DUJH01000054.1:20337-20521 GCA_013329905.1 Candidatus Thalassarchaeaceae archaeon
CCGTGGGATGCTTTCCTGCGGATGACGCGATCGAATCCCGCTCCTTTCTCCTCTTGGATGAATGTCGCTGACCATGGTTGGGCGATCGCTTCGGCCTCACCTGAGAGATTACTCAGACTCGATTCGGGCCTCATTTCGACGCGACCAATCAAGGGCACGCGCGCGCGAGGAGCCAGTGATGCAG
>DUJH01000054.1:20693-21254 GCA_013329905.1 Candidatus Thalassarchaeaceae archaeon
TGCGCTGCGTACCGAACTCGCTACCTCAGCCAAGGAGATGGCCGAGCATCTGATGCTAGTCGATCTTGAACGGCACGATTTGTCCTCTGTCTGCGAGCCAGGCTCGGTGCATTGGACGGATTGCCGTATCGAGGCTCTGGCCAATGTTCAGCACCTCGTCTCAGGCGTCGGCGGTCAACTCAGTTCGGAGACCAGTGCAGGCGAGGCGCTCTCAGCCCTTTTCCCAGGAGGCTCAATCACAGGTTGCCCAAAGATTGTGACAATGGCAGCAATCGACGAGTTAGAAAAAGCTCCTCGAAGCGCTTGGACTGGCTCGATAGGCCACCTCAATCAAAGTGCGGGTCAGGCCGATTGGAACATTCTAATCCGCACGATGGAGGCTCGCAGTGGTCCCGATAATTGGCATGCGACAGTTCAGGCAGGCGGCGGAGTGGTCATCGATTCCAGCCCCGCCGACGAGGTAGAGGAAGCCCGCTGGAAGGCAGCGGCGGTCACAGAAGCAACATGGGGCTTCCGAACTGGATTCAGCAGCGAAGAATTACCCGAGCGCGAAGTTGGAAT
>DUJH01000054.1:21476-21900 GCA_013329905.1 Candidatus Thalassarchaeaceae archaeon
AACCCGAGCAGGAGACGAACCAAGCCCACGTCCTGCTCGTCGACAATCTCGATTCATTCACCAACAATATCGCCGAGTCGCTCCACCGACTCGGTGCCAAAGTAACAATCGTCGAAGGCCGACCTGCCCAAGACACAAATCCA
Source organism: Candidatus Thalassarchaeaceae archaeon (assembly GCA_013329905.1). Taxonomy (GTDB): domain Archaea; phylum Thermoplasmatota; class Poseidoniia; order Poseidoniales; family Thalassarchaeaceae; genus MGIIb-O1; species MGIIb-O1 sp8684u. Next base: position 21,620 of record DUJH01000054.1, read on the forward strand.
GAAGCCACGGTCGATGATTGGCTCACCACCTATCGCCCGACTCACATCATTCTCGGTCCAGGGCCGTCTAGACCTGAGGCATCACCGCGAAGCATGGAACTGGCCCACCGAGCCCTCGCCGAGCGACTCAATCGCGTCAACCCGAGCGAAGGAGACAATTCTGACTCACCTATTCCTCTGCTCGGTTGGTGCCTCGGCCACCAAGCCCTTGGCCGAGCAGCAGGCTGGAATCTCATCGAATCTCCCCTCGGAGCCGTCCATGGTGTACCCTCAAGAATCCA
>DUJH01000054.1:22158-23687 GCA_013329905.1 Candidatus Thalassarchaeaceae archaeon
CAAAAATCGAAAATAAATCCCAACTGAAGGTGAATGCTTGGGATGCTTCAGGCTCTCTCGTCATGGGAATCACTCACCCGAGCCTGCCAATCGACGGAGTCCAGTTCCACCCAGAATCAGTAGGCAGCCCAGATGGACAAGGACTCCTCCGATCATTCCTCTCGACTCAAGCAACACCTCGCACCTCCGGCGGCGCAACCAGTAAGCACGAGCAAGCTGAGCAACCGCAGCGTTGAAGGAGCAACGATGGGTGGCGTGAACGAACGACCATGCCAGTCTGTCGCATGTGCACTCAGAACTACCCGAACTCTCAGTTCGTCAGTGGTAATGGCCCTCGCTATCAGGTATGTGTCCGCTGTGCCACAGAGAACGATATGCTCGCTGAAGGTGAAACCACTTCGCTTTACTCCGATGAGCTACTCAAGTCCCGCTCGGCTCTCTTCGCTCGCCGCTACAGACCCTGGGCTTTCCTTGGTGCCGGATGGTTGCTTTTCCTTACCTTCGGCACCGGAATCGAGTTGTGGTCGAATATTCTACTCGGTACGCTCGTCCTTGGAACGCTTGCAACTCCAGTTCTTCACTTCCTCACTTCTACGAAGTTCCAGGCCGAGCTTGCCGCCCTGACTCCCTGAATTGTGTAAAATTCGTTTTTTTTAGTCAATTTCGTTCCCGATCACACTCGGGAACTGTTGAAATAGACCAGCAGTGACTCGTAATTTAGAGGGAACGGTGGGTTCCCTATGAAAGCCCGTGAGATTGGATGCGTAAAGAGGAGGAGCAGACGAAATAATACAGCAGATCCACAATAACCGCAAATGGAGCGCAATACAGCGTTTTCATCGGTCGTGGACAGTATATTCAGTAGGCTCCCAATCAGCATCCTTCACTCCCGGACGAATCGTCTTGCGCGAGGATGAGCGCGAGCATTCGCTGGAAAGAGAGAACGGCGGGTTCTCTGAACTTATTTTTGGAAGTGAAAAAGAAATGAAAATACAGAAAACAAAGAATACGAGCATGCTAATTGCGCTGCTCCTAGTGTTGATGGCTGGTTCCGTCGGTGTACAAGCCGATGGATCCGATCCACTCGACCCCTCCGACGGAGGAGCCGATTGGGACGGAGACGGCCTGACAAACGCAGAGGAGACAGCTGAAGGCACGGACCCCACTAACCCTGACACCGATAACGACGGTCTTCCGGACGGTTGGGAAGTTGGATACGGACTAGATCCGAATTCCGCCAGTGACGCTAACGCGGACCCTGACGGTGACGGATTGACGAACTCTCAGGAGTACGCGTCTGGAACTAACCCCAACTCGGCAGACACCGATGGTGATGGGCAGAATGACGCCAGCGATCCGTTCCCGAACGATCCTAACAACGGATCGATGTCGGATTCGGATGGCGACGGTATCCCTGATGCGTACGACCCAGATTTTGGTGACAACGGAGAAGGAACCGGCGACGGCGGAACTGACGGCGGTGGAGACTCCGAGCAAGAAGGCGAAGGTCAAGGTCAAGGTCAAGGCCA
>DUJH01000006.1 GCA_013329905.1 Candidatus Thalassarchaeaceae archaeon
GGCAAAACCTGCTGCTCTCAGAGTTGCAACGACTGGACTCGAATCGATTCCTGGATTTCATACGGAAGAAGCCGAATCAGCCTTGGATAACTGGAATGGGAAGGAATCCGTCAATGCGATGGCCGAAGCAATTCGAAAAGCCGTCAAACCGGTTCAAAACACGTGGTACTCCCCTTCCTATAGGAGAAAGATGGTGAAGGTCCTAACGCGTAGAGCGTGTGCAGGGATGCTGAGGTGAGTCGAATGAAGTCGAGAATCATGGTTCTAAGCGTCATCGCCATAATGCTCTTACCGATGCTCCCAGGTGTTGTCGCTCAGCCAGATCCTTCGATAGGAAACTGGGAACTCGGGATTGATTATCCACAAGAAGATGACTCGAATCCCTTTGTAGTTAGTATTGGAGGAAGCTCACTAATCAATTTCTGGGTGGCCAATGATGGATTGTTTAACATCAAGGTGACTTTCGAATACGAAGTCCCTTGGGATGCTCAATTCTCAGGTCCGGAATCAGCGACCATAGGCCCAGGTGCAAATAGCTCGTTTTCAATGATGGTCGCTGGCATCGATGTCTATTCGATTGATGCGATGACTAAGGATGCATTCACAATCAGCGCCAACCTCGAAGAGCGCAGTGGGATTCCTGCACTGATTCCTGAGACTCAAGAGAAAACCGGCGACCTTGAGATTCCTGAGATTTTCCAACTTAACGTGGATATCGCTGACGCGGTGGGACCAATCAATGCAGGAACCGATACGGTTCTGAGAGTCACGGTTACCAACCGAGGCAATGCCCGTGACAAGATTCGAGAGATTGACATCAGTGATGACTGCCCTCTGCTGACAACCAACGAAGGACTCGATGTCCTTCTTTCTCGAAACATCGAGAAGGGCGCTTCGACTACTGCTGATCTCGGGGTGATGGTTTCAGAAAGTCATCCGAAGCGGAATTGTCGCATCGAGGTTACAATAGCTTCTGAAGGAGCCGATGGTGCCCAGCTCTCTACAGACTTCACTAGAGTCAATGTCGAACCACCTCCGACCCAGAATAATGACCCTGATGAAACGGGAGACTCGACTGACCCTGTAGAAGTGGTCACTTCGAACCTTCCTGCACCAGGTCTAAGCGTCATTTTGAGCATCCTAATCGGCGCGTTAATCGCACGTACCTCACGACGCTTCTGAAATGACTGAGTGGACCGCTGCCTGAGGTATGTTTTCACCGCACTGGGATGGTGCAGAATGAGCATCGAGACCTCCGGTTTTCCCATTCTCAAGGTGCCCTGTAATCAACAACATATATCTGTGAAATGAGGTTCGCGTCGAAGCGTAGGTGTGCCCAGCGTACGCTAATGTTGTAAAGAAGGGAATAACAATGGCTAGTGAGAATTCCGAGGAAGCCAATTTCACCAACATCGTGGTGGGCTCTCTAGCGACTACTCTTGTCCTCCTTCTTATCCTCCCAATGATATTCGTCGCGGGCAAGGCTACGTACTATTCAGCGTATACAGACGATGGAAGTGGAGAGGTGGGCGCTCTAGCCCAAGTCACCGATATGCGCGAATCGATGGCCGACGATGAGGGCTACTTCATCGCCAACACGATGTCAACTCCGATGCTAGTCAACGACTGGAAGGATCCGCACCGAACAGCTCTGATGATCATCGCCCCTGAGAAGCCAATCGCTGAGACCGAAGCCGACGCGATTTACGACTTCGTGACTCAGAAGGGTGGCAAGGTCATCGTCGCAGCAGACGGGACCAATGCTAACCGCCTCGCTCAGAAATTCGGTGTGACATTCTTCGACGCGCCTTTGAACGATGAAAATCAGTTCTGGCTCGAATATGAAAATGGCGAGGCGATTCGGGGGTCGTGGTTGAACGTCTGGGGTCTGGCTGCCGTCTCAGAAGACGTCAACGATATGCCTCCTGCATACCTCAGGCAGGGCTGCATCGATACAGACGTGCTTGATGAGAACCGACGTAATTGCCGACTCCCAGTGATGTTCCGCTCGCCTACTGGAATGAAGTACGAACCACTCCCAATGGACACCACCCATCCAAATCACCGTGATGTCAGTATTCTCGCCACAGCCTCTTCATCCGCCTTCATCGATATTCAGGACAACGGACGAGCGGATGACCCAAAGAATCCCGCTCCAGGTGACCTCTCACTCATCATCCGCATCGATTACCCTAACATCACCGCCTTCGACCAAGTCACCTCAGGTTCTGGAGGATTAGTTGGAGGTAATACACGTGAGTTGGCGGTGACTGGAAGCATCGTCTTCGTCTCCGATGAGGAAGCATTCTCAAACAGATTGTGGAGCCTTGATGTCGCCCTTGAACACCAACTGAGTTCCTCGTGTGAACAGCACACGGGTCACTGCTGGCTCGATGTCACTCGCGACACATACTGGGAAGGGAATGAGAATTACTTCTCACTCTTAATCGACGATATGATGGAGCACGATAACAAGAAGCTCGCCAAGTCGATCAGGGATGACAAGGGAGAGTTCCAAGTCGTCTTTGATGAGAGCCGACACGTCACTGGGATTATCTCCGCTCCATTCGTAGAGGCCATGGGAACGGTTGTGCTTCTGACTTCGAATACCTTCCTCAAGTGGCTGGTAGTCCTCAATGTAGGTCTCCTCCTTCTCGTAGCCATGATGGTGGTTCCAGAGAAGGAGAACTGGAGACACGTTTTCGATCTCACGCGTTTCAAGGAGCGACCTCAGAAACTGGACCCCAGCACCTATCGAAAACGCGTGCAACAAGCGCTATTCACTAAGGTCAGAGTACATTACGACCTAACTAGAGACCAGATGGCAATCAAACCGCCAGCTGAAATCCAGACGATGATTGGAGATCCCCGACTCGTCGAACTGGCATATAGTCAGAGCAGAAAATACACTCCCCAAGAATTGCGACAGCTGATGGTTGCGATTCGACGTTGGGGTAAGAACTGAAGAAAAAAACAATGGAGAGAGAAAAATGACTGAAGAAAAAGCAGCGACTAAGAAGAAGGCCGCAGGCGGTACAAAGAAGGTGAGCGATAAGCTCGCTGCCGTCGGTGCGATCGGACAAGCGATCGGTACCGAAGTGCAGAAAGTGATCATCGGAAAGAGCCACGTTATCGACAATGTGATGATCAACATCCTGTCCAACGGTAACCTCCTGTTCGAAGATTATCCCGGCCTTGCAAAGACCCTAATGACGAATACGTTCGCCGATGCTCTCGGCTGCGACTTCAAGCGTGTACAATTCACGCCTGACCTGTTGCCAGCTGACATCACTGGAACGAATATCTACGATGCGAAGAAGGGAGAATTCTCCTTCAAGCCTGGACCGATATTCTGCAACCTGCTCTTGTCTGACGAGATTAACCGTGCGCCACCGAAGACACAAGCGGCTCTACTCGAAGCCATGCAAGAGTACCAAGTGACCGTCGGAACCGTCACCCACAAACTCCCAGCACCGTTCCTTACAATGGCGACACAGAACCCTGTCGAACAGGAAGGTACCTACCCACTACCAGAAGCCCAACTTGACCGATTCATGTTCAAGATGAGCGTTGGTTACCCAGACCGTGCGGATGAGGACGAGATCCTCGCTCGACGTATCGCCCGAAAGAAGGACGCAGTCGAAGTCGATGTCATCACTGACCCGGCCCGTGTGGTAGCAATGCAGCAAGCCATCGAGGATGTTTACGTCGACCCAGCTGTACGCATGTACATGGTCGAGATTGTCTCGAGAACCCGTGAAGATCCACGTGTCCTCGTAGGTTCCTCGCCACGTGGTTCACAAGCTCTACTGAAGACGAGCCGATCCGCAGCAGCAATGCGCGGACGCGACTTCGTCACACCGGACGATGTGAAGTCGATTGCAACCCTCGCGGTTGCTCACCGATTGATCCTCAAGCCCGAGCACCAGATCAAGGGACTCGAGAATGACGAAGTCATCTCAGACATCCTGCGCCAGGTGCCAGTGCCAACGGTGTGAGACCGAAGGACTGACCGAAGATAAGGAGGTGAGAGCCAATGGCATGGAGCAGGAAATCAGCCATGTTCGCCGCGCTGGCGATAGCGTTGTACCTGCTCGGGCTGGTGCTGAGAAATCAGCAACTAGTCACCGTTGCCGTAGTTCTGCTCTCTTTCCTGACCTATGCAGCCTTCCGCACTACTCACGCCGATGTCGCTTCTAGTGGCAGGCGGCTAGAGGATGCGGAAGCCGATGCAGGCATCCAATTACAATCGATTATCGCCATGCGAAAACTATCATCAGCGAGGGTCTTCGAAGACGGCGAAATCGACGTTGTTCTCAGAATCCAGAACCGATCAACTCTCTCCAAGGTTCTAGAAGTCAGAGATAGGGTACCAGAGGTCATGCGAATCAAGAAGGGTGCGAATTACGTCTTGATGGAACTCGGAGGTCGAAAAGAGACCGAGATCTCCTACACTGTCGAGGCCCCTCTCCGTGGATTCTACACGGTTGGACCTGTCTGCGTACGCGTACAGGATGCATTCGGCCTATTCCACAACGAGCGTGAGATTCATCTGTACGATGATTTCCTCGTCTTCCCCAAGATGGAGGACATCAAGGACGCACTCATCAAGAGTCGTGTTCCGAAAATCTTCACCGGTGCAGTCAACATTCGCAATCCAGGTGAAGGAACGAATTTCTACAACCTGCGCGAGTACATCCCAGGAGACCCAATGAAGAAGGTCAACTGGAAGGCATGGGCTCGCACAGGAAAAATGATGGTCAACGAATTCGAGCGCGATGCCGTCTCCGATATCATTCTGATTATCGACAGTCGGTCGGTCAGCGAGACCGGTCCCGTGAGTAGAAACTCACTGGTTTACAGCACGAGGGCAGCCGCCAGTTTGGCTCAGTATTTCCTCTCTCGAAGAGACTCTGTTGGCCTCGTGACTTATGGTGACGAAATCGTCTCCATCGACCGCGATACAGGGAAGAAGCAGCTCTACGTGATTCTAACCAAGCTCGCAGGTGCGATGGCGAAAGGAAACACTCCGCTCAAGGTTGTCACCAATCGAATTCTGCCGCATATCAATCGAGGCAGCCCAATCATCATTCTGAGCCCGCTCGAAGATGACCCGACCGTTATGGATGCGGTACGAGACCTGAGGGCTCGAAACTTCGACGTAACGATTCTCTCACCATCGAGTCTCGAATTCGAATTCGATGCTCGTAGACTCGATCGCACCGGATACGAGGTGCTCAAGACCGAGCGAGATATTCTAATTAGCGAACTACGAGCTCTTGGTGCAAATGTAATGGATTGGGAGCCTGACATGATGTTGGTGACCGCTCTTGCGGGAGCACGAGGATTCTGAGGAGGTGTGAGAAATGGCAGACAATATCAAGCCGGATGGAGCCAGCGACACTGCGCATCTTTACGAAAGCAAGGTCATCCGCTCTTCAGCTCCAAGCCGAAAGAAAGCAGCTGGACGTCTGAAGTCCAGCACCGAGATTCCCCGTGACGCGATTCCCGAGATCCATGTTCCATCTTGGATTGAGTCATTCTTTGGAGGACCGATTGTCTCAACGGCGAAGTTCCTCCCTGCAAATAACACAGTCTCGATGCTTCAGATTTCCTCGGCTGGGATACTCTTCGCTCTGACCCTCCTCACTCTTGCATTCACTCCAGTCTCAGGCACAGCCTGGTTCGCTATCGCCAACATGATTGGAATTCCAATCATTGGCGGAATCATACACATCCTCATCATGGCAATCGGTGCGATTGGTGGAGTCTACGGAATTTTCCAGCGCGATCAAAGAGCATTGTTGGTGTCCTATGTCGCCATGCTCGTTGTCACTCTTCGCTTCGCTGGAAGCAAGGTCGAATTCGGATTCAGCTTCCTACCTGAAGACGAAATCTTACAGAAGATTCTGCTAATCTCATACGCTGTCTTTTTGGTGATGTACTTCGAATTGACAAGTGGTATCATTCGCTTTTCCATGCTCGACACCTCAATTCGCACCGGCGAGGTCTATGTTATGGGTGAAGGGAAGATCATTCGCCAATATCACCAAGCGCTGGCAATTACGCCAATTGTTGCGGCTTTGGTAGCTCTGCTAACCCTTCTCATCAACCTCATCGTTCCCGGAATTGTTGGTATCTTCGATAGTGTGCAGGCAGCTAGATTGAGTGAATCTGTTGAACTGACCAGTGTCTACGGTGTCGCGATGGGTACCGCATTTGTGTTTACAATAGTCGCCGCAGCCTTCGCGATTAATCTGCCTCTGCGGATTCAACAAATGCAAGAAAACCGTAACAGTTAGGCAAATCGATTACTCGGACTACTCTGCTCCGAGGTAGCCACCAATCATCCCGAGGTCGGCAAGGACGAGCCTTGCGATGGACTCGACTACAGGCACTGCTCGCGGACCGAGCACTGGGTCGTGGCGTCCAGGGACCTTCAGAGGCCTCTGTTCGCCACTTGGTAGGTGAAGTGTGGATTGCTCACGAGCGATGCTGCTGGGCGGCTTGAAGTGGACTATGATGCGCATTGGAGCGCCTGTTGAACGGCCGCCCAGTGCACCATCTGCGCTGGCATCTTCCGCTCCACTCAACACAGGGTGATCTCCGTTGAGATACCAAGCATCATTGTGTTCAGAGCCGCGCATCCGAGATGCTTCAGTCCCGCGCGAGAATTCAACAGCGCGCGCACCAGGAATTGCCATCATGCCTCGCGCGAGTGCAGGCTCGAGACCATCGAACCATGGCTCGCCCAGCCCGAGCGGCAAACCTTCGATGATACACTCGACACTCGAGCCAATTGAATCTTGATCCAACCTAACCTCCTCGATGAGTGAAGAGAACAACTCACTCGTAGCCTCATCTCGGCAATTGAGCCGAGCCATCGTCGAATCTTCGGGCAATACATAATCACAGTCCAACCCGAATAGTGGAGCAGCAACAAGATCTCCAACACTATGCAGATGAGCCTCGACTCTCCAGCCAGCCTCNNACCTTCGATGATACACTCGACGCTTGAGCCAATTGAATCTTGATCTAACCTAATTTCCTCGATGAGTGAAGAGAACATCTCACTCGTATCCTCATCTCGGCAGTTGAGTCGAGCCATCGTCGAATCTTCGGGTAATGCAGAATCGCGGTCCAATCCGAATAGTGGAGCTGCAACAAGATCTCCGACACTATGCAGATGAGCCTCGACTCTCCAGCCAGCCTCGCTCAGCAAACCTCGTAGCTGGCTGGCAGCAGAAACCAAACCATAGGTCAGGCGGGCCGACTGTGAACCACCACCACGAAGATCGGAGGCACCG
>DUJH01000002.1:0-2074 GCA_013329905.1 Candidatus Thalassarchaeaceae archaeon
CGATCCTCGGACACCGATAGCTTCCGAAATCTCAACGTTTCCACTCGCTTCAAGGGCGAAAAAGACCTGGAAGATTTTGCCTGTGCCGTACATCGAGGCACCGCCGGCAATACCACCAGCGGCAATGGCAAGAGAATCGCTGCCATCCGAATTCATTGTGTAAAGGCCGGCAAGTCCGAAGAACATCATGAAGGCCATGACACCTTGGAAGGTCATCGCATCGAATGACCCGTCTGAACTCATCACATCCATCTCGAGTCCGAACAATCCCTCGAAGACACCTTCAGCGACTCCTCCAAGCAGTAGTAGTACGAACCACAGAAGGAAAAGAACTCCACCTATTAGGGCCGAAGCAGAGAAAATCAACTCCAAAGTAGAGGTAGTTTCTCCGAATACCAACGCAATCAAATCGAAGTCGCTTAGGCTGACCATCAATTTATTCACGACGGATGGATGCTATCAGTCCTTCGCCGACGCCGAATAGAGTGAATTGATTTATCGCCGTCGTAACCACTCGGCGAAAGCTCGATCAAGATTGAAAGCAGGACCGACCGCAAGCCCGGTCAGAATGGCGGTCAGAAGTTTATGGTCGGTAATCGACCACACCATCAAAGCGAAGATGAGGAGAAAAGTTGGTATTGCCATTCGTCTGATGAAAATCTGGTATCCGCCGAGCATATCGTAAGCGGGATTGTTGATGATGTCATCAACACGATCGGACAGATCATGTTTCTTTGACAGTGCCCTCACCTCAACTGGAAATCCAGACTAGGGCACTGAACAATGTAAGCCCTACCGGACCAGCATACCAGAGTAATTTATTCGCGGTAGGGGTTGTATCGGTCAGCTCCAATTGACCGGTTTGGTCGTTGCGCATCAAAGTGCTTTTTTCGATTTTGGAATAAGATGCCGTGAACTCCTTCTGATGTCTCGCGACAAAAAGCAAAAAATAGAGTCCTAGGACTAACGTGCTTCCCCCAGTGCCATGCAAGAATATGGAAAGAATCTCGAGAAAAGGATCTCCACCCATCTGCCCCGCGAGTAGTAACTGAGCGAAGCCAATCAGGAAGAAGATGAGGGAATCTACTCTCGCCATCGGTTAGACCGTGCAAGCGGTCCTCCATCAATCCTTTGCCGGCGTTTGGGTTGTGTGGTGATGTGCTAATTGCTGCGAGATGATTCAGTTGTTGGCGGAGGCCGAGCCAGTTTGTACCGACCAAAGGCGCGCGTACAGTCCATCAGCCTCGACGAGTTCCTCGTGCGTGCCTTGCTCAGTGATCATGCCGGATTCAAGGACGGCGATTTTGTCAGCATTTCTCACTGTTGAGAGCCGATGGGCGATGATAATCGTCGTCCTGTCTACCGAAATTCTGTCGAATGAACGTTGCAGGGAGGCCTCAGTCTCATTGTCGACATTGCTTGTCGCTTCATCGAGAACAAGGATAGGGGCGTCTTTGAGGACGGCCCTAGCAATAGCGAGGCGTTGTCGTTGGCCACCAGATAGTCTGTGGCCGTCCTCGCCGATATCGGTATCCCAGCCCTTCGGAAGCTCATCGATGAAGGTGGTCGCTTCGGCTATTCGGGCCGCTTCGCGAATCTCCTCCTCGTCAGCGTCTGGCCTTCCATAGAGGATGTTGTCTCTCACACTACCGGGGAATAAGGTTGTATTCTGAGAGACAAGTGCTATCGAGCCACGAAGGGATTTGAGGCGAAGGTCACGCACATCGTGGGCGTCGAGGGTTACCGAGCCTTCGAGTGGGTCGTGGAAGCGGAGTAGAAGACTGACCAGGGTGGTTTTACCTGAGCCTGTGGAGCCAACTAATCCCACGGTTTCACCGGCTGCTATGTTGAGCGAGATACCGGAGAGTACAGTCTCTCGCTCAGGGTAGGAGAAGTCGACCGAATCGAATGAAATCGCACCCATGGTGCCTTTCAGTTCGACCTCGCCTTCAACCAGTCCGATTGGAGTGTCAAGCAAGTCGAGCACCCTCGAAGTCGAAGCCATGGCTCGCTGATAGAGATCGAAGGTCTGACCGAGTCGGGTCAGCGGCCAAAGCAAGCGCTGGGTGATGAA
>DUJH01000002.1:2316-2972 GCA_013329905.1 Candidatus Thalassarchaeaceae archaeon
GCTGTGAAGGCGAATAGAATCGCCATTCGGATTAACGGAACGAAAGATGCCGAAAGACGAATCGCCTCGCGATTTGCATCTCGGTACGAGCGCGACGCTATACCGACGCGCTCGACTTCCAATTCCTCAGCAGTGAACGACTTGATTGTCGTGATACCGCTGAGATTGTTATTCAACAAAGCATTGAGGTCGCCAACCTCCTTGCGTACCTTGGCGTAACGGACACCAATTCTACGCTGAAAAATGAACGAGCCAGCAACAATAACCGGAATCGGAAGCACCGCGAAGATCGCAACCTCAGGTGCCAGCAGGAACATGATCGCGCCGACAACAATCACGGTCGTAGCAACCTGAAGTAAGTCATTAGCACCCTGATCGAGAAAACGTTCCAACTGATTGACATCATCGTTCATGATGGCCATCAGGCCACCAGTCGTTTGCTCGGAAAACCATTGCATCTCAAGATTCTGAATATGCGAATAGGCATCCATGCGTAACTCGTGTTGAGCACTCTGCGCTAGATTACGCCATAACAATCCGTACCAATATTCGAAGATTGATTCGAGAATCCAGACTATCACAGTCAAAGCTACGAGAATATAGAATTGATGATACGGGTCTGGATAACCAAAACTCGCTAACATAGAATCTTCTTT
>DUJH01000011.1:0-4095 GCA_013329905.1 Candidatus Thalassarchaeaceae archaeon
ATTTCACACGGAGCAGCCCTAGCACGGCCCGGTGTAGTAAGCCTAAGTGAAGGTATTGAGAGGGGAGATTTAGTGGTTCTCGAGAGTCTCAAAGGAGAGGCAGTCGCACTCGCTGAAACAAATTCCGCAGCATCGAAAATAGCATCGATGCAACACGGAGAAGTAGCTAGACCAAAGGTCGTTTTGATGCAGGTTGGAGTTTATCCGCAGACCTGGTCGAAGGAATGAGATTACTGCGTCTCATGCTCTTCGTAGATCCACTCATCAGTCTCAATACGGACCTTTAGCTTCATCATCGCAAACACACACCACCGACTCGTTGGACGAGCGCGGTAAGCCATTTTGGTGGTTGATTCAGGTATAACCATTACCCGATTTTCGACGTTTATCGGCCGGACGGATGGTTTGTAGGCCCCAACTCTAGGGGTTCCATCTATGATGGTGAAATTGAGTTCATTTCTTTCGGAATGGTTTGCGTACTCGGCCTGGTCCCATTTGCAATGCTGCGATTGAGATGGCGATTATACCAATCGATGCTACTATGATTGCAGGACCGCGATCGACATTGCTTGAGCCGCCTCCTGCGTGGTCCCGGGCCTCTGAGTCGATCGAGATACTCATTTCGTTATTCTCCTCGTTCGACTCTTCTATCGATGCGGTACCGTCGGCCATTGCTCTGATGACGATGGTGCCTGAATTGGCGACTTGTGTATCACAGGTCGCAATCGCTAGGCCTCCTGGTGCGATGCTGTCAATCATTGTTGATCCGACAAGCAAACCATCGACCCAGCATCGGACATCTATAGCATCACCAACTCCACGACCTTCGTTGCGTACATACACCTTGAGTTGGACAACATCCCCCTGCTCGACACTGCCGGCCGATGTCCCGCCCCTCCAAATCTCAATATTCTCAATTGTGAGGTCCGGTTGGGCAGTGACAATGACTTCTATACTCTGAACCTCGGTGTATGTTCCATCAGTCACTGTGAGTTCCACTGTGTGAGTTCCAGGCTCGACCGGAGTTAGAATGAGGTCGCCGGCTGAATCTACGCTAGCCCAAGACCTCGATGTAGAAATCGTCAGGTCGGTGGAGTCGGGGTCGGTGATTTCGAGGTCGATTACACGAGTTTGACCCAGATCGATGTATGTCGAGACAGGTAGCCCTTCGATTGTAGGAGGATCTTCGACACCAGCGATAACCACGTTGAATGCGCCTTCCCAAACATTTCCTGAAGCGTCGATGACTTGTACGCTGATGCGAGCTTCGCCGCTCGCATCGGCGTGCGGTTGAACTCGGATGTCGCCTTCTTGTGCAGATACATCGAGGATATCGCTCGAATCTGTCCAGGCTTGGACCTCGAGGTCTTCCCAGTTCGTTCGGTCGTCCTCGCACCTGCTTGCCATTGGGATGAGAGAGCCACCACCATCCTCAATCAATTCGAGGTTTGATGGGGATGAGCAAATAACATTGAGATCCCATTCCAAGTGGTAACCACCAACGATCGACATCGAATCGATATGAACTACAGTGGTCTCTGCCAGTCCGTTCGATGACCATTGGAAGCGAGCGGCTACACCAACTTCGAGAGCATCGCCGGCTTTGGGCAGAGCGTGGCCAATCGGCACCTGAAACGCGAATTCTCCTAATGAAATCTCAACTTCGCTCAGAAGTGTGTTTCCTATGGCAAAGCGTACGGTACTATATCCTAGTGCGAGGCCATCAACCGCTCCTGCAACGGAACCGACGACCTCAAGATACGGGTCATTGACATCGACACGAGCCATCTCAATACAACCGTCATAGATTGTAATTCTAACCGAATTTGTTACATCGCGTTCGGTCAGTAATTCTCCGTTCTCATAAGACTGAAAGTTTTCCATCGATGTATGCCCTTGCGGCATTGCTTCAATCGTGAAATTACCTTCGCCGAAAACATGTATTCTCCCCAATTCTTGGTCATAGGGGACTTCTACATTGAAATCCCAGATTCCTTGAGTGCCAGCATCTGGAGTCAGCCCACAACTCTCAACTGAAAGGCTAGAATGTGTTCCATCATAAGGTCCGAAATCGAGCACGGGGAGGCTCTGCTCGAACTTCTCGTGAATTGCCTTGACTGTCTCAAACGAATACCATGGCTGGTGATACTTGACACGGATACCCACTGCATCAACACGAACCTCTGAATCGTCTGGAGCACCGTCCGATACATAATCCACGACGATAGTCGAATCTGCCAAATCACTCCATGTCCAGTCCTGCAGATTATCCATATTCTCGACAATCGGCGTGGTCATCCGATTTACCGGACCAAAGGTCCGAGCTATAGTACGCACAAGCCTCTCTGGTCCATTCGCTTCAATCGTTATACGAATCTCATCCGAGGGAAGCGCATCTGGCACGGAGATGTGCATAATCATCGAAACATTTGCTATCTCACGCGTTTGCAGTCCTTCAAAGTCATAACCAGAGAGGGTGATGTCTGGGCCTTTTGACCAGGTGTAGGAACCATCAGGCTCACCCAGTGTTGAATTGGATTCAGTGGGACTGTACGTAGCCCAAGCCGTGTGACTTTGGAAATTGTCAGGCCTCTCATGTGTGAATGACAACTCACCATCCGCAATCATCCCAGTACTGTGTTCGGCAGAATCCTCAGAGAAGGCCTTCATAGTGGTGATATCCCAAGCATTCGTATCGTCGAAAGCACCCGCTTCTAGTAATTCGATTCTCTCGGACTCGATAACGGTGTCAGCACTCGTCAGTGGAGCAAGAATCGCTAGTATTGCTAGCAGTGCCAGAGTCGTGCTGGCAATGACGGCTCGCCCCATCAAGTTGCAACAGCCGAGAGCAGCGCTTCAATCCGTTGGTCACAGGCGTCTCGCCTTCGTCGCGCGGAACGCTTGAAATACGGTCTGGCGGTGGCTCGCTTGCATACGGCTGTGGTAGTGTAGCGGTTAGCACGGTGGGTTGTGGTCCCGCCGGCCCGGGTTCAAGTCCCGGCCACGGCCCCATTTTCGCTTCTATTCGCGGTAGAAGATGGAGCCTTGCCAATTCAGATATGATTGATCTTCAAACTTACGATTGATGTATCCAACTCTTCCTAAATCTTTATTTTATACAAGGCCACATGGGTAGGTATGGAACTTACAGATAGACAGATCGAAGCCGCTGAGAAGGAATGGCTCGAAATTTGGGTGGCCGGCCCTGGAGACAAGCGATCAAAACTCCTCGATCCGGGCACCATCGCCCCAGACCTCGAGTTGCTCGATCACACCGGCGCCTCGCGCCGACTGTCATCATACTGGTCAGACGGTCCGGTTCTGTTGATGTTTTGGCGCCACTTCGGTTGCGGGTGTGGCCTCGATAGATCGTCAAGGCTCAACGACGAATACGCTGAATATTTGGCCGCCGGAATCACTCCTGTCATAATCGGTCAGGGCGAACCAGAGCGAGCCGCGGCATATCGGGAAAAGTACGGTATCACTTGCCCCATCCTCTGCGATCCTGAGTTCGAGGCTTACAGCGCCTATGGGCTCGCAAATTTCGGTGTCGAGCAAGTTCTCTACGATGCTCCCGAGGAAACGTGGTGTCACTCGAAGGAGATCGGACTCGACTTCCAAGAGGCCCGCCGCGCCATTAACCGCCCTCTCGTCGACAATCCGTGGATGTCCACTGGTGAGTTCCTCTTGGACCACTCCGGCACAATCCGCGTCTCGTATGGCTACCAATACTGCGAAAACTTCCCTGACCCGAGGTTATTCATTACCGCGGCCAAGATATTCTGAGTCACAATACGAGTCGTATTTGTAGAATCAGTTTAACTCATCTGTGTTGATTGAGTGCCCCATTCTTTCTGCCTTGGTTATGAGGTATTCTCGATTATCATCGCTAACCCCGGCAACTAGTGGCATACTCTCCACGACATCGATATCCAATGCCTGTAATTGGAGGGTCTTATCTGGATTATTCGTCAGCAGACAAACTCGGTCGATTCCAACTTCTCGCAGAATTTCTGCAGCGATTCGGTAGTCGCGGGCATCGGCTGGATGCCCAAGTAAGAGATTGGCATCGAGGGTGTCTGCCCCCTGATCTTG
>DUJH01000011.1:4325-8981 GCA_013329905.1 Candidatus Thalassarchaeaceae archaeon
ACAAGGCAGCCCCAGCCTACCTGTTGTATGCGGGCTAAAGCAGTCTCGAGCTGGGGTCCGCAATCGCAGCGCAAGCTACCAAATGCATCACCTGTGAGGCACTCGGAATGTACTCGAACGAGGACTGGGTCTGGGCCCTTCATATCACCCAATGTCAAGGCGACATGATCGAGCCGCGTCGTCTCTTCGTGAAATACTCTGATGCGGAAATTACCTTGAGCTGTAGGAAGTCGAGCATCTGCAGGTATGTCCTCCTTCTCTTGCAAGTCGATGGGCCTCTTTGGCACAGTCATCGAAGTCTTCGACCGGTCGAGTCGTCAAGAACCCATCCGCGAAGGGGATTCATTTGCGGATACGGAAAGTGTACTCTCCAGCATCTTCCGTCACGCTGAGAAGTTTAGCTTCTATTCGCTCACACAGTGCGGGCATATCGTGCAAAGTCTCTGGGTCATCGCCGATAACCTCGATGACTTGACCAATCTCCATTTCGGCCATCGCTTTGCGAGTCTCATGGGCGGGAATCGGACAGAAGAACCCCAATAGATCGAGACGCCGAACCGGTGTCTCGTCTTCTGAAGTCGGAGAGCAACAATCTTTGCCGGCTTGAATCGGAGGGCAGACTACGTCCCCATAGGAACAAAATACGCAGCAATCCCCTTCTTTCGGACGCAGAAGCGTCTTGCACTCCGCGCATTTATGAAAGAAGATACACTGATTGTCAGGCATCTCAAGCGATTCACTGTGCCCACATTCAGGGCAAGTTAAATCCGAGCGGTTGATGACCGCCATGAAGTTTCACCTCATGCTCCGATGATGGTAGGATTCAACGAACTTCCGTCGAATTCACGCTTTTTGATGACATCTATCACGTAAGAGGCCTTGTCGACGTGAATCTGCACAGTTGAGGAATTCTCTTCCATCGAGATTTCGCCTAGAGCGATTTCAGGGATACGTGCTTCGTTGACAATCCAATCAGCCAGTGCTCGCTTCGTCGCCGCACTCTTTCCGACTTCGAGAGAGACGGTGACCATCCCGAATGGATCGGTGACTTCAGACCAGTCTTCACGCCTGCGCACAGGGTCGCGGGTCATTCCGTCGGGAAGTGCAGGGGCTTCGACGTAAGGAATCTCAAGATTCCAAGTATTGGAAATCTTGTCTAGTGCACCGATGTCCTCCTTGGAGACGAGGGACCAAGCTTGTCCTGAGCGACCCATCCGGCCGGTACGGCCGATGCGGTGAACGTAGGATTCAGTGTCGATTGGAAGGTCGTAATTGACCACATAGGTGATTCCGTCGACATCGATTCCGCGCGCTGCGACATCGGTGGCGACTACGATTCTCGTTGTACCATCACGAAGCGAATCGAGAATCTTTTCACGGCGATTCTGAGCCTTGTCACCGTGCATTCCGGTTGCTTTCATTCCGAATTTGCCCAAGCGTTCTTCGAGCAACTCAACCATGCGCTTGGTATTGGTAAAGATGAGCATCTGATCGCTATCATCCATATTGGCGATGAGTCGGCCAAGAACCCAGAGTTTGTTGCCTCGGCCGATGCGAACAGCGAATTGGTCAATCTCGGGGATTTCGACCTCAAGATTGTCGCTCATAACGAAGACTGGTTCTTGCATGAATTCCTCAGCCGCGTCGAGAACTTCCTGTGGGAAGGTAGCGCTGAACAAGAGTGTCTGCTCACGCGCAGGCATTTGGTCGAAGATCCAAAGCACGTCTGGGAAGAATCCCATGTCGAGCATTCGGTCCGCCTCGTCCAAGCAGAAATGAGTGATTTGGCCGAGTTTGAGATGGCCGCGTTTTGCCATGTCGATGACGCGGCCAGGAGTTCCAACGATGATGTCGGCACCATCATCCAATTCCTTGGCTTGCTTCTCGATGTCGGTACCACCGTAAACAGTCTGAATGGCAAGTCCCAAATCGCCCTGAACCCAATTAATTTCCTCGGCGACCTGCACCGCGAGTTCGCGGGTGGGGCAGAGAATGATTGCTTGGGGTATCCCGCTCGCCTTGCACTTCTCGATAATTGGAATTCCAAAGGCAGCGGTTTTACCGCTGCCAGTGCGAGCCTGTCCAACCACGTCTCGACCTTGGCGAGCAACTGGAATCGCTTCGACTTGAATTTCGGTAGGAGTTGTCCACCCCTTGCCAGCGAGAGCTGACGCGATAGCCTCATCGAGGTCCCAATCGGTGAATGCCGTAGCGACTGAACTCATTTAATCGCCTCAGAAGGACTCAGAATCGCTGATTTCCTTCTGCAGTTCTCCCATCCAGTACTTTCGGCAGTTCTCCTTAGTGAGATACTGGTCCTTGCTCGAGAAGCTGTGGTTGTAGTGTCCCTTGTCAGCGCTCGAGAATTGTTCCTTGCGCCTCTTGTGGTACTTCTGGAGCACGTGTTGACGCATGTACTGGCGGAACTTCAGGGATTTGGTACGGTTGATCCCTTTCGGCGTGACGCCGTCCCAGAGCCGCTCGAATTGTTCGAGCTTCCCGTCAAAAGTCTCGCTCATCTTCATTCCTCGCGGCCCGCCGACCTGACTCCTGTTTATGACCTTCACGGATGGGCTCCGCCTCACCACTACGTGGTGTGGAGGTATCTACGGTTCCCGGTGGAGGCCCCATTTCATCCTCTAGCGTTGGTGTGGGGGGAACTCCTGGTGCTGGTTGTTCGACGAATTCTTCCGGAATCTTGTCCAGAGGTGCTAGGGATCGATTCTTCTCCTCTTCAGTACCCTCCCAGTCGATGTCTATGGCAAGCCTCTCGAGTCTTGTTCTCAATTCTGGGATTGTTTCTTGTCTCAGCAACTCAGCAGCCACTTCGAGTAGGCGTTCGCCGCTGAGAATAATCGAGAGTTGATCGATACAGGCCTTGCGCAGCCCTGGGTCTCTGTCTCGGGCACCGTCCTGAATGAGTTGGGCTACGCGCGGGTTCTGCATGTCGAGAGTTTTGAGTGTGCGGATTATGTTCTTGCGCACACCGGCGTCCTCGTCAATCATCGAGGCTTCGACAAGGATTGTAGCTACACGAGATTCTGATTTGGCTAATGCAGGAAGGCAGGCCGAAGCATAACGACGAACCTGCGCGTCTTCATCTTGTAGCGACCACGTGATCAGGTCCCATCCGGTCGCGCCGCCTTTGGCAGTGATGGAACGGAGAATTTTCGCTGCGCGGCGCCTTAAATCGGCGTCTTCCTCTCGAATCAATTCGTCGAGGTGCAGGCAACCGGTCTCGACCCAGTTCTTCGCCGTGTCTTGAAGGGTGGCGAAGGCGTCGTCACGATGCTGCTTACGTTCGTCACGTAGCTCGCGACGGAGTATTTCCTCGCACCCAGATGGGAATACGGGTGCGACTTTGCGCAGACAAATCCTGGCTGCTTGGCGCACGTGCTGGTTATCCTCGAGCAACCGGTCTGAGAGATACATGAACAGGTCATCATGCTTTTTGATTGCGAACGAGGGCATGGCATTCAGTGCAGCGATTCTGATTACTCCCTCGTCGTCGTCGAGTGCCTCGCACAGTGCTAGGTGCGCTGCCGGAACACTCGTTCCAAATACCCGACTCAAAGCGAGTATTCCATCAATTCTACGGGCTAATCCACCACCAACGGAGCGAGGGATTTCAACCAACTTCACCTCTCCTGAAGCGAGAGGGATAATGTCCCTGCGGGGGATGCGTTCCCATACTCCACCCGCAGGTAACATAGAGCGAATATCAGCCTGTTTTGCCTTTCGGCGCTGGCTGATTGGACGCCCCGTTTTGGGGTCGCGAGCGATGTAATCTCGGGCCATATCGAAGGGGCCGGAGAGCACGCTGCTTCTTCAACCGACTGCTCCCGCGTTCTCGTTTTTGTAGCCAATTCGCTATTCGCTATTCCGCCGAACACTAATCGGTTTCAATTCGGCGAGTTAGGATTGTCAACTAAACGAGTAGCGGACTTAGTGGGCGGGTAAGCCTCAAGCGGAGTGACGCTAACAGAGTCAAGGGGAGAACATGAGCGAGCAGACCGATATCTCTCGACTGCTTTACACAATCTTCGATGGAGTGGGTGATTCAGGCGTCTCTCGTGTCGATGTAATCCGCTTGTGGTCACTCGAAATGCAGTGGTTTTCGCCTGAAGATGCTGAGAAGATAGTCGATACCTTGTGCGCTGCTGGTTGGCTGGCTACTGATGATGGTGGATTGAGCCTCGCGCCTGGCGTCGAATTGACAATTCCAGATCTTGGCTGGCGCCCAATCACTCGTCGAATGTTAAATCCGCCATCTTGCGAGGCGGTACCCACGCTGAAAGTCTCGCAACCCAATCCAACTTTCTCCAAGCCACAGGTGAGTTCGAGGTCCGAGCATCCGACAAAACAGATGGCTGATGAACGGAGTTTTGCTCGTCCGGTTGTAAATAGACAAAGTCCCGCTCCCTCAGGCGGCCAAGCGACCCGTCAGGCACACCCTGTTGACCGAGCGGAAGGAAGTATTCCGGTGCTAATCGATCTCATCGCACGCGAGTCAGGTCTCGAGAATAAGGAAGTCGTCCGTCGTGCTCAGCGCAAACGTCGAGCCCTCGGTCCCGTCACACTTTGGATGGCACTCGCTCTAGTCGCGCGCGAACAAGGACTCGATATGCAGCGCGTATCTTCAGCGATTGACCGCGC
>DUJH01000011.1:9153-9366 GCA_013329905.1 Candidatus Thalassarchaeaceae archaeon
GCACAATAACCGAGTTCGCCCTTATCCTCGGGTAACCTGAGAACGTGAGACTGGATGAAAGAGAAATCAGTTCCCGTTTGATGTTCGGACCTCTGCCGCTAAGAGTCCAGGGAGGACCAGTAGGGCCAGAATAAGTGAGAAAGCCACCGAAATCGAACTGACTAATCCGAAGTCTTGGATCACCGGAACAGGTGAGAGAAGCAGTACCATGAA
>DUJH01000011.1:9537-11540 GCA_013329905.1 Candidatus Thalassarchaeaceae archaeon
CCACAGATAGTGGTGCCAGCGGACATAATCAGCGATGCACCGGTAGTCGAGTACATGTCACGCATCGCTGCCCAAGTCCCCATACCCGAATCACGATTCGCCTCGAATCGTCGCCAAACGTGAATCGAGTAGTCAATTCCAAGTCCTATCGTAAGTGCGGTAATCATCACAGTCAGAACATTCCAATTGATGTCTAGCACGGCCATCGCGCCGACAACCCAAGTCCCAGCGAGGCCAACCGGCAGAATAACCACTAGCGAAGGCCCAATACGTCGGGTAAGTGCAACCAGCACGACAAGCGAGACAGCAAGACTGAACGCGGTTGATTCGACTTGAGAAAGAACCAATCCTGACAACACACTGTGAACTAGTATCAAGTCACCACTGAGATGAACTCGAGCCCCAGTGGCAGCCTCTAAATCGCTCTCAAATTCCTTGAATTGCTCAACCAATCGAGCAGTTTCTTCACTATTCTGGGCCGTGACATCAACGCGCATCCTTAGGAATTTCAGCGCATTGCCATCCTCTGTCAAAGCCACATGCATCGCCGTCCGCTCACCCCAGCTCTGACCTCGTATCGGCTCACCGATGGTGTCGTTTGCAAGCAATGAGCCGATAGCCAGAGCCAGGTCGCCTTCGGCGAATCCATCGGTAATGCCTACAGCCCCATCGAAGACTCCGATGTGGTGTATTTCGCCGAATGCCGTATCGCCCTCAATCGCATCACGTAGAATTGGATACAATCCATCGTAAGATGGCCGCGGAGTCGAAGTGCCCTCGGGAGTGACTACATTCGTAGTCCACGCTAGCCGATTATCTAGTCGTTCGAGCTGAATTAATAGCTCCCGCTCGCCAGTTAGAGCATCCATCCCTGCCGATGGTTCGACGATGATATCGACCGATTTGAGAGCCTCGACTTCGTATGATTCATACATCGAATTTCGAACATCAATGACCTCCATCTCCTCACCAAGGAAATCGGTCAGCTCAAACTTCGTGTCCAATTGTCCCACAGAAATAACCACAGAAGACAGAGTCAATCCCACCACGGCCAGTAGGATCAATGCGGTGTGCCTGCGTTGGAATTCGGTGGCTAAGTTCGCGAAGCCATCCAATTGTAGCGAACGCCGGCCACCGACTCCTGTTGTCTTGTCCACCACCACATGCAACGCACCAACAGTCACAGTACTGGCGATGAAGGCTGAAACCACACCTAGAGCCAGAGTAACTCCGAAGGACTTGAGTGGAGGCAGAGGTGAAAGGAAGTTTGCCAAGAAAGCAAAGGCGGTTGTGATAACCGATAGTGTCAGCGCGAGCCGCAAAATCGAGAAGGACCGAACCCAAGCCAAAGCTGGACTCGATGCCTTTTCCCTCGCTTTCTCGTAAGCCCGCTGCAGATGTATCGAGTAATCTATTCCAAGTCCCAAAACTACCGGTGCGACGGCGACTTCGAGGATTGAGAACTCAGAGCCGGCTAGAGCCATCGTACCGTAGGTCCAGACCAGCGCGGCCGATAGACCGAGAAGTGGGGCCGCGACCATCATCGCCGAGCGGAAGGCGACGGCGAGGACCAAAACTACGATGCAGATAGAGAGAATGAGCAACCAGACGAGATTATCGAGGGTTGACTCATTGATGTCATTGCTCACCAAATCGTCCGAGACGACTCCGTAATCGAGGGCAGATCCGGGCGCCGCCTCCTGTTTTTCTATCAGGCCACGGAGCATGACTGCCTTCTGCAATCTTTCGTCTGCGCTGAGGTCTCCCGAGATTTCGATTACCCACATCGTACTCGATGCGGTTGGAGTTGGATCTCCTTGGTGGCCATTTTCAAGCCAGGCGCAAACCGGTTCGTGGTCGAAATTCTCGTGCAGCATCACTGAACGAGCGAAGGATGCGGTTGCAATAGCGCGGTCGTCGCCGAGGGCATCCGTACATTCTTCATCGGTGATGACTGCCTCAAGGAGCTCTTCCCAATTATTGAATTCCGAGAGGCTACGAGC
>DUJH01000011.1:11779-24488 GCA_013329905.1 Candidatus Thalassarchaeaceae archaeon
CCGTTTGCTGCAGATAATGTGTTGACGGCTTCGAGGTCGGCTTGCAATTGTTGAATAGCACCGAGTTCGAGTACGTTCGCTCCCTCTTGAGTCGGCTCTATGTGGACATAGATTCGGTGCGGCGAAGAGGGCATCACCTCCTCCACGCGGTCGATTGCACCGTCGGCCTCGGAATCAGGGGAGAATGCCGAAAGATCGGTCTGAAACTCAGGTAATGGACTTAGTGCGAGGCCGGTGACTATAGTGAGGAGTATGCTCACAACGACGATTCCCGGCGCCGCTTTTTCAAACAGGGCTGCGGCGCGATTCTCTAGCCGAGGCACGTCGAGCATCGGCGCTCCCATCACCAACCGCTACATAATTCAAACAGTGCATTGGACCCTTAGGGTCCAGCAAACTGATGAAAGCCCTCAAAAGGGAGGGGCCGGTCGCGCGCTCGTCATGCCAGTAAAGGTACTCAAAAACGAGGGCTCCGAGCTCCGATTGCGACTAGTTGGTGAAGACCAGGCAACTCTGCAGTTGTTCAGGTCCCGTCTGAATGAAAATGATAAGGTGGAGTATGCGAATTTCTTCACCGGTCACCCCGATCTCGATGAGCCCGAACTTTACGTTCGTGTCAAGAAGGGAGCTAAGGCGGACAAGATTGTCAAGGATCTCTGCGCCTCCATTGCGAAGGATTTCGCCGGCCTCTCCAACTGAGGGCGGTGGAAAATTGGCTCAAGCCATGTTTGAACCACGCGATTCTCAAGAGATTGAGAAACATCTCGGACTACACGGTTGGGCGCATGTTAGCCTTGGAATCGGCGGACTACTCAAGGTTCGAATCGAAGACTTCCGAGTGGAGGAGGTCTCGAGGACCCCTGCACTCGACAAGAAGGGTCGCTTTACCGTGGTTCGCGCGACTCTTCGAAACTGGGAAACAAACAGGTTCTTGCGAAGGTTAGCTGGGGCTTGTGGAATTAATCGCAATCGAATTTTTTGTTCGGGTCTGAAAGATAAGCGAGCAGTTACTACTCAATTGCTGGTGATTGACGCGCCGCGCAAGAAGGTCGAGGCTGTCGATATTCCTGATACTGAACTAGAAATCCTCGGCCGCACCCATCAGAAAGTCGGTATGAGTGATCACGACGGCAACCGCTTCAGCATCACCGTACGCGGTTGCTGTGAAGCGGACGGCTCACCGCTCGATGCGAAGGAAGCTATGCGGCGAGTTCTCGAAATCCGTGATGGTATGGCCGAGCGTCTTGGCGACGATGCCTTTCCGAATTGGATCGGACCTCAGCGCTTCGGTGCTACGAGGCCAGTGACTCCTGAAGTCGGGCGTGCTGTTGTCGAGGGTGATTTCGAGAGAGCGGTCGACCTCTATGTTGGTATGCCTGGTTCGAAGATGACCGAGGATGTCGCCACTTTCCGCAAGATGTGGATGGACACCAAGGATGCAGCGGCTTGTTTAGAGATAGCCCCTAGGCATCTCGGTTATGAGAAGAGTATCCTTCAGGTGCTCGAAGGTGACTCAGAGAATCATGTCAAGGCTTTCAGGGCTCTGCCACCATCTCTTCAGTTACTGATGGTTCATTCACTACAATCTCTCGCTTTCAATCACTCATTAGCGGGCAGACTAGATGCTGGATTGGATTTGCTTGAGCCCGAGCTGGGCGACCTTGTTGCACCGGTTAAGGCGAGCGGGCGAATCGATGTAGCCAAAATGGCGCTGGTGACCGAGACGAATCTTGAGCGCTGTCGGCGTAATTGTCGCTTGGGTCGACTGTCTGTAACTGGTCCGTTGCCCGGACAGAATGCGAGGATGGCCGAGGGTAAGCCAGGCCTAGTAGAGGCGGCGGCATTGGTGACGACTGAACTCGCAGATGTTGAATGGAGAGTTCGAAAGATTCCGAATCTTACAACGAGCGGAACACGCCGTCCATTGAGTGTTACTTTCCGCGATTTCAGTGTCGAAGAGGCTCCGAGTCTGACTGAGGAATCTTCCTCTAAGCGCTGGGATGCTGGTCCATATGAGGGCGAGCGATGGAATCCTGAGGGAGCTGATTTGAGACTAAAATTCACTCTGCCGCCGGGGACTTATGCTACCGTGTTGATGCGAGAATTCATGCGCTCGCCCCTCGATCATTATTGACAGATATCGGCACTTATCTCAAGCAAATCTGTCTCAAAGAATTGATTGATCCAAACAGACGGTTTGAATTAATCAGCGCGAGTTACGCTGAATATGCTTGGGCGATGATTCAGAGACGACCCATTTCGAGGGCTTCGATCTGACCTACGTTATCGTCGATGGCGCGGACTGCATTCTCAAATCCATCGACGATTCCTTCGCCCTCGCCGAGAACGGCTTGGACCTCGATGAACATCATACCGAATGCGAGTGGCTTGATTTCGCAGGCTTGAACCTCAGTCATCGAGGAAATGGTGGATGCAATTCCCTCGTAGTCGGGGCGTCCTTCTTCCGGTTGGTCAATTGTGACCTTGTACTTTACAACGACATGTCCCATATTGAACAACTCCAGAGGATTCAGGGTCCCTCGAACGTGCATGCGGGACAGACGTACTTGACTGCCTGAACTCGACATCTCTCGCTTCGACCTATCGCTTCTCCACACTCTGGGCATGGGAAGGATGTGCTCTTACTCTCGACGAGAGGAAGACCGGACGAGGTACAGATGTCTGCTCTTGTTGCCATTTATTGACCCTCAGCGACGCGGCCGAGCCACCTCCCCCTTTTAGCGTTGACCGACGAAGCATGGGGCTCCACTCAGGCTCAGTGTTCGGATTCTATTAGTGAATGGGTTGAAATCACTATGCAATCTGGGGGGTATTGGCGATTCACATGAGCGAAGAAGAACTCTCACTGTCTGGAGAACAGGTGGACCTAGCGAAATTCATCGAAGATGCGGGTGGGATACACGGCTTGCGCGATATTGACAAGGTCCGTGGTTGGAACAATATCGAATACGGCGCAGGACTATCAGGCAAGAACACACCCGCGACAAAACTCTCAATGAACAAGGCCTTTATCCCCCCTGGAGGGATTGCCAAGGCCCATATCCATGTCGATTTCGACGTCATGATTTTCCTACTGAAGGGATCGGTCCGACACGAATTCGGACCGGGATGTAGGAAGTCTGTTGTCCATAGCGCGGGTGATATGTTCTACATCGAACCTGGGCTACCTCATGAGGTATTCAATTGCTCAGATAGCGATTGGGTCGAGGCGATCGTCGCTCGCTCCGACGCCTCGGAATGGCAGAATATCGTGCCGTATGACAGAGATTCAGAGTGATATATACAGCCAGCACCAAGCCAAATCGACCTTACCTCAGCCGACTACACTGAGATTTCCACTCCGACCAGTTGAGACGACTCTCTCACCGAGACGGCGCTTGCACCATCCATTCTGTATGCGTACTATGTCTCCGGTCGCGACCTCATCGATCTGCTCATCCCAGAGGACGAGGCCGACAACTCCCGATTCGTCACGACCGCAGGCTGCAGCAACTCGCCCAGTCCATTTCCGACTCGAGACGAGTCTTGGTGGATATCTCCGCAAGACGAGAATCTCCAACTCAGAAACCGGTCGATCCTCCTTCAAGCGACTTACCTTCACCCTGCGGCGTGGTCTGCGACCTGCGCCGCGCCGCTTGCCTCCGATCTTCGAATCATTCAGTATCTGCCTCTCAATTCCATTCATTGTTGCCATAGTAATCGATGGGACTCGTTATCTTCGCATATCAATCGAGAGGGAGAGCCCACGCTGAAAGTGAAAACTCCCTTCGGGATTTCTGAAAGTGAATTAACTGCCAAGTACACGACCTTGGCCCAGAATCAATCCTTCTTCGTAATGCGCCTAAAGCCGATTGCGATATTCTCATCGCCACCCTCATCGGGATCATCAACATTTACGCCAACAGCGGTCAGATGCTTCTGCACTTGCGCGAAAGCGCTCATTCCTCGAGCAGACTTTCGCGGTACAGGGAGCCTATTACGGCAAACAAGATATGTTTCAGACGAAGAATTTCGACTCGCCATTGGTGCGAATCTCTGAACATTGCTAAACCGGTCTTTCGCCGCTTGAATCAATCCTTCAATCCCAACGCCTTGGAAGATTTTAGTCACGAACGAGCCGCCAGGGGCAAGCATGTCCATGGCGACATCGAGAGTCATCGTCGAGAGTTCAAGTGAAATCGCTTGATCCGTGTCATAGCGGCCGGTGAGCTTTGGGGAAATATCGGAGAGAACCACGTTCAATTCGCGTCCGTCAAGTAACCCTACGATGCGTTCGATGGTCTCAGCATGAGTGATATTTCCTTGAATGATACTAGCTCCTTCTACCGGAGAAGTTGATTTCACGTCGACACCAATGATTTGTCCTTCCTCACCAGACTCCTCCACGCTTACTTGTGTCCAACCTCCTGGGTGGCATCCGAGGTCGAGAATTGTGTCTCCTTCTCGGATAACTTCGAACTTCTCTTGGATTTGCTTGAGTTTGTATGCTGAGCGCGCGCGGTAGCCTTTCGATTTGGCTTGGCGGCGCCATGGGTCGCGCCGATTCTCCTGATACCAGCGCTTGCTCATGCGCGCTCGTCCAGCCGTTGGGTTATGAATCCGAGGCGCGCGAGGCGGCTTCGAGCGCTACTCACAAGCCGATTTCTTGGATGAGCGCACGCGCCGTATGCCGAATAGCATCTTCAGAGTGCATTTTCGGCACAAAACCTGTTGAGAATAGATATTCGACTTCGAGGCTGGTCTTGGGCACATCCCCTGCCCAGCCTCGGTCTCCTCCCGTATATTCTATCGATACGTTGTCGAAGCCAGCCTCCTCGACGACGATTTCGGCGATTCTGCGAACTGAGCAAGTATCACCTGTGCCGAGATTGTAGAGGTTGACAGACTCGTCGACCTGATCTACGAGATGAACCATTGCTCGAACACAATCCTCGGCTGACATGTAGGACTTCTCTTGCAGGCCGTTACCAAGAACTTCGAGGCGACTCGGATCTCGCTTGAGTTTGTGAATGAAATCGAAAATGACTCCATGAGTTCCACGCGGACCGACGATATTAGCGAAGCGATGAATCCACGCCTTGGCTCCGAAGGTGCCGCACCAGGCTGTGATTAGCGCTTCACTGGCGAGCTTGCTCGCACCGTAGAGAGAAATCGGTTTGACCGGCCCGTAGGTCTCGGGTGTAGGCATAACGCTCGCCTCACCATATATCGCGCTCGAGGACGAGAAAGAGATGCGCTCGACGCCAGCGTGTCGCATGGCCTCTAGCACATTGTAAGTAGCCACTGTGCCCTGTTTCAGGTCTGTATCGGTGACTTCGGTACCGAGTCTGATGTCAGGATTTGCGGCTAAGTGATGGACGGTATCTATGCCTTCCATTGCAGCCTTTACCGCGTCGAAGTCGAGGAGATCTGCCTTGACAATCTCTACTCCTGAGCTACCATTGTGGTGCGCGAGAAATTCTTCACGTCCGCTCGAAAAATTATCGAGCACGCGCACACTCTTACCTTGTGCGACCAATGCATCAACTAGGTGCGAACCGATGAATCCGGCTCCTCCAGTGACGAGTTCCATGGTCGCGCCACCTTGACTTCCACTTTGAGACATTCGCCGAAAAGACATCTCTTGCATCAAGCGCTTTGATACTAATTCAGCACTATTGGCGGATGCTCCGGCTCAGTCTTGTAGTCGGTTTAGACAGATTGTAAATCAATGCCAAGCACTGTTTTCGCGCCGCTCGCGCAGCATCCAGACAGTTACCAGATAACCGATCAAGGCGAGGTGGGCTATGGTGCAAAATGGGCAGATATGCTTCACTACAATAACTTCGATTCCGATGAGTAAGAACAGGAAGGGAACTCCAGCAAGACCCATCCACCAAGCGTAGTCGACGTATTTGCTAACCCACTTTGCGTGCATGTCCATGCGTAGGCAGAGGATTAGGAAGAATAAGGCAGCAAAAGCAGCTAGTCCCAAAGAACCCCACGACATCCCGAATAGGTTGTTATAACGAGGGTCTCCAATCACTGAACCACACTGCACAAGGCCCTCTGTGGCACAAAATTCCCCTCCTAATGGGTTGCGAATCATATCGTTGTATATCACCCACGTCCAACCCGACGCAAGGATTCCTGTAATCGTAAATGCGAGACTTCCATCAAGCATTCTGAGAGTTCCTTCTGCACCGTCCTTCGCTCTTCCATTTGCGAATAGGAAGGACGAGCCGAGCAGAGCCGCTACGAAGAACAGCAAGACTGGGTCTGTAAGCGCGCTCGCCATTCACTCACCTCCGAGCAGACGAGCGAGAGCGTTGCCGACCTCTTCCCCTGGTGGGTGATTATCGCTCTGAGCCTGATTCCAGACGACAGTTCCTCCGCCATCGAGAATTACGCTGAATGGAGTTCCAGGTAACTCCCAATCTCCAGCGATTGAGTTTGTGAGGTCATCGACATACATCCAGGTGTGTGCTTCTCCCGGTCTCTCAGCGCAATCCTTACGACCAGAATAGCATCCATCGCCATTGTTGTCGTTATCGCCGAAAGGCGTCTTGTCGCGGAAGGCTTGGACCTCTTCTCGACTGCTGTCGTGGCCGGTTATCTCAAGAGAAACCATGACATTGATGAAGATGACATCTTCACTGAATGCCTGGTGCATGTTAGAGAGTTCCACACCCTCCTCCCAGCAGTATGGGCAGTCGGTGTCGAGGAAATTGATGTAGACTAAGCGACCATCGTA
Source organism: Candidatus Thalassarchaeaceae archaeon (assembly GCA_013329905.1). Lineage (GTDB taxonomy): Archaea > Thermoplasmatota > Poseidoniia > Poseidoniales > Thalassarchaeaceae > MGIIb-O1 > MGIIb-O1 sp8684u. The sequence goes on from DUJH01000011.1 coordinate 18,534, forward strand.
AATTTCACTCAGACGTACTTCTTCCCACTCGCCGCCAGTGTAAGCGGAAGCGATGAAATCCGGTGCTAGCGAGCCTTCTTCTGGCCCTACGTTGGCTGGTGGAGCGATGAACATTGACGCTACCAAGACGATGGAGATGACTCCAGCCGTGATTAGTCCAGCCATTAATCGTACATCCTCATCCTTGCCTTGAGGTTCAATTCGCCTGCGCCTGCGAGCCATGTCAATCGGCCCCTCGACCTCCTCATTCACTTTCAGGCGTTCGGCCAAGAGTTCCGCGCTCGCTGCCTTCGGCTGATGCGCGCGCAAGGCTTCAGTTTCAGTTTCAGATTACTCTCTTCTGCCCCATTGATACCTTGGGCTTCGGTTCGACGCTGACTTGGAGGTAACAAATATGCCAAAGACATCAAGCAAGAAAGAAAAGCCCGAGAATGAACAGAACACCACCCTCGTTGGGTGGGCCCGGCAAAGCCGAGCTGGAGGTGCGCTGAAGATCAGTCTGCACCAAGAGGCGTTCGGCAATTGCCACACATACACAACCGCCGACGGTACGGCCTACGTGCCGTTGGTGATCAGTATGGCCGCTCTGCGCCGTGTCCTAGATGGACAGCAGAGCGTCACAACAGTCAGCCAGTTCTCCGAGAACTGATGCTGAACCCGCCTCCCACCGAGCGCCCTAGCGATTGCTTCATGGGGCCTCGGTGGGGGCACACGCTTCGTGCCCGATGACGAACGCGATGATGAGGCGATCTTCTGGGAGCGCTTTTTCGAGAAATTACAGCCTCTCCGAGAGGCTGGGCAGAAGGTCATCGGCACCGTTGACGCATCTCCTATTGGCGATGCGGCCGACTACATCGATCAATTGTTGAACGCCGGTGCCAAACGTGGTCATGAACTTGGACAAAGGTTAGCTGAGTTCTGGTATTCAGCGATTTTACGAAGTCCTGGTATCATCGTCGCTCTGCTTTTACTGGCGACGGCGTTGGCTGGTCAGCATGCCGCAGATTTTCAACACCAAATTAATGGAGACGTCGAAATTTATCTACCTGATGATGCCGAATCGACCGACCTGCTCAAGCAGGTCAGAAATCAATGGGCCACCGACATCATGATTCTGTATTTCCAGACCGACAATGCGATTGATAGGAAATGTGCAGCTGGTGAATCTCCACCGAATTGTCGCGGTTCAGAGAATATCACCAGCGTCGATATTCTGCAGCAGATGTCGTGGTTGGAAAGCGACGACAATAATCGAGGACTCGGCGGCTATCAAGCAGGTCTAGATGAGCACAAAGACGATCGCGGTGATATCGATGGAGTGATTTGGATTCTTTCACCCTCGCAAATTCTCAAAGAAGCAAATTCCTCGAGCGCCCGCTTCACCTGTGCTTTCGAGAAATACGGGTTGCCTACAGGACAGCGGGAGGAGTGCACGGCAGCCCAATTTAATCCCTATGACGGATACTCAATACCCGATGACCAAGATCGTGTAGACAACCTCGTCGACCAGACCGAGGGGCTGCTCTCTTCCTTTGTTATGGATACGCAGGACCATCCTTTACTAGATGAGAATGGCGATGGTATCTACGATAATGACGGCGATGGAATATGGGATACTGCAGTCATCATAATCGGTCTCAAATTCGAAATGGAGGGCACAAGCCAGTATATCTCTCGCGATGACCCGAAGGGAATCACCGATGAGAACCCTGACGGCCAAATCCAGGATCACAAGGCCTTCATCGATTACGCCAAGCGTCTCATTTTCGAAGAAACGGACCCGGGTATCTGCGAGTTATGTTACCGCCAATACGACGAATTGATGTCTTCCTCGATCAGTATCGAGGTCCATGCTCTCTGGCTAGAAGAAGCCAGAAAGAAAAATCCAAACTTGCCATCTAACGCAAAAGCAGGGGCGGATCCGGGCTTACCACCGGTCACTCAGCGAATGATTTCTGAGGCCATATCGATTGCTGATTCACGGCCTGACCGACAGGCGATTACTGTGACTGGTCTGACGCCTGTCGTCCATGATGTCTCGGACGCGATTTACCTCGAACTCGTCAATACGATGCTTCCGATAAGTGGAATATTAGTCTGCATCACGATGATGATTTTGCATCGTAATCCGAAGGTCATAATCATCTGTGGATTACCTATTGCGATGAGTTTAGCAATTACCTTCGGATTTACTGTAATCTTCGACATCACATTGACTCCAATGATTATCTCCGCTGGGCCAATCCTTGTCGGTTTAGGCGTGGATTATGCCTTACACCTGACGAATCGAATAGAAGAGAATCGTCAGGAATTACTAGAGGAACGTCTCGAAGAATCATGGAAGCGGAACCGAGACGGTTTCTCAACCACTAACCTCGACCCATGGGATCCTGTTCTCAGCCTGACAGCAACCGTGCGAGCAGCACAGACCACTGGCCACGCTATCTTCCTTTCAGCGATTACCACAATCATCGGATTCAGTGTCCTGACTTGGAAATCTCTCGTGCCAATCTATCCGATGCGCACGGTTGGAGTCACTCTTCTGATGGGGATTGCCATTACCTTCCTTCTTTCGATGGTCATGGTCCCGGCACTAGTCCATCTATTCCGTTATCGTAAGGTCGAGCACGGTATCGAAATGCCGATGATTCAGACCGCCATCTTCTCGCTTATCATCGGTGGTGTAGCGACCGCAGCACTCATCGCCTTCGACACCACAACCACCGGCAATGCCATCTTCTTCGGATCTTTCATCGGAGGAACCATCCTTCTTGCAATCGAGTCCCAAATATGGCTGAAGATAGGCGAATTACCGGTCAAAGCCACGCTTGTAGTTATCCTCGTATCGATGGTAGTCACAGCGGGTGGAGTAGTAATTCTCGAGAAGGAGATGGGCAAGTCCCTCACCGGGTCCACTGAAGAGGTTCCTCCCGGACTCCCGAGTTTCTATGCTCTACGTGAATACAGCTCCATTTTCCAGGGTGGGCAAACAAACATGTTCATCGTCGATGCGGAAATGAGAGGGCCGCAAAACTCAACCTCGCCAATCCGTGATTTACCAATTCTTGACGCGATTGACCATATGCAGGAACGTAAGATCAACAATGTCCCACAGACCTCGAGTATCAGCCTAGTGAACATCCTCAAAGCAGTTCATGTCGACGTCAATATTTCCGGCCTTGAGGTCTATGACAGAAGCCTCTGGGAGCTCCTGCATGACGAGTGTTGGGATGAATCAACCAATCCTTTGCGACCGGAGTGCTGGGCCTACGCGGCAAGTAGCAGGGAGGATATGGTGAACATCGCTTTCGATACTTTGAGTCCCGAGATTCGAAGTATGCTGATGAATGCTGATCAAGACGTTTGCGAGTGGCAAACACCGTGCGAAACAAAGACCCTTGTCTACGTCACTCAACCTTACATCAACCTCAATGATGCCACCGCCCTCCGCGACGCCATCGACGACCATTTGGATGGAGATGGAAATTGTGCAGATGCGATGACTTGCTATGCTCTTGGCATCGAAGGTGTCGTCAATTCGAAACTGACCGGTGGACTGCCGGTCAGTATCGACATTAATGCTGGAATCCAGAAGGCACAGAGCAAGACTACCATCGCGACGATGGTTATTCTGTTGTTCACGATGATGATTTTATTCCGTTCACCGCGCCTTGCGACATTCACCATGGCAGCGGTTGCGGCAGTGGTGCTTTGGCAACCGTTGCTGATGCGACAGGGTGATGTGAATGTCAATTTCTTCACAGCGATGATTGGTACAATCGTCTTTGGTATCGGAGTTGATGATTCTATTCACATTGTGGATCGAATCAAAGACGAGGGTGAGTCGCCCGCTGGTATTGTCAAGTCGGTTGCTCGTACTGGACAAACAATCTTCGAAACCACCGCAACGACTTGTGCTGGTCTTTCTGCAGGCCTCTTTGTTGCGATTCCAGGTCTGCAGAATTTCTTCGTCTTGATGATGTCACTACTGATACTTGCCCTGCTGACTTCGAGCATTCTCTTGCCGAGCTTCATCGTTGCTTGGCACGAGTTGCGCTCGAGATTGATGGGGCAAGGGCCTTGGCTTGACTACGAAGACTCTGGTGCTCTTGAAACATCAGCAGTGCTCGAAGCCACCCTAGATTGACTGAAATCTATGGTTTCTGAAAGCAGAAGAGAGCTTACGCTCTGCTTCTCCAAAGTGAGGGTGCAGGGAGTAAGCCCCTTTCTGTTCACCTTTCGGCTGGTCGCATTCAACTATGCATCCTACCCGGTCCTGTTAATGCACTACGGACCTGCTTGGACTTGCTCCAGCGGGGTTGCTCGTTCCAGCCGCGATCAGGAAACCTCACCCTTACGGGATCATCGTACGCCTGGCGCGGTTCGTTTCTATTGCAGAGCCGGCCCTCCCGGACCTCCGGCTTGAACCGGACCGCTCGCATATTGGAGAGGGGACTTTCCTCAGTGTCGTACACTGTCAGCGACCCTCCTGCTCCCTCATCTATTCCGCATGGCTTCGACGGATGAACCCAACGGTGCTGCTATTCGACGGACTTGGGGGGCTTCGGCGAGACAGATTGCTCAGGGTAAGCATCATGGCCGTTGCTCGGCTGGCAATGGACGTGAGCGACGTCGAGGCGCTGAAGCGTGAGGCAGGAATAGCCGCTTGCGATTTTGTTCACGACGGCATGAAGTTGGGTCTCGGCACTGGCTCTACCGTTCGCTATACTGTGCTAGAGATCGGCCGTAGAATGGCCGAGGAGGGATTGTCTGTTGTCGGTGTCCCTACAAGTGAGGAGACTCGTGAATTGGCTGAATCTTTGGGCATCCCTCTGGTGCCACTTTCTGAGGCAGGAGTTCTTGATCTCGTCATCGATGGAGCCGACGAATTTGACTCTGACTTCGCATTAATCAAAGGCGGCGGGGGCGCTCTGACACGAGAGAAGATAGTTGCCCAGTCTGCGAACGGCATGGTTGTAGTCGCAGACGACCGCAAACAGGTCGACTTGCTGGGTGCATTTGACCTACCAATCGAGGTCTTGCCTTTTGAGTGGGAACGTACTCGTCAGAGGGTTGGAAAAATGTGCCCTGGAGAAGTATCGAGGCGAGGTGGCGATGAGCCCTTTGTGACCGACAATGGTGGATACATTCTCGACTGTTCATTCGGAGCGTCAATTAACGATCCGCGATCTCTTGAGGGCGACCTTCTTGACATCGCTGGTGTGGTCGAAGTGGGCCTTTTTGTCGGCATCTGTGATGCTGTTGTGATGGCTGCATCAGGTGGCGTTGTAACACTGCTCAACGAGAGCGGACGACTGGGCTGAGAATACAGCTCGACCGTTCCGATTAAAGAGGGGTGCCAAGTCGGCGGGCTGGGTCTGTAGCTTAGTCAGGTAGAGCACCCGGCTCTTAACCGGGCGGTCGCGGGTTCGAACCCCGTCAGACCCGCCAAATCAATCATAACTACATCTCGGTGAAGGCTTCGGTTGATATGTAGAAGCCCCGCCCAATGGGCGGGGTTAGTATGACCAAGGACACTTGGATAGGTGATATTCGAGCCGGCAAACACGACGGCTCGGAAGTAGAGATGAAGGGATGGGTTCACCGGTCCCGGGGCTCGAATAAGATCAGATTCGTTGTCTTACGAGACTCCACTGGAACTCTCCAATGCGTCGTCAAGCGAGACGCTGTTGGCGACGAGCAATTCGAAGCAATGAAGGAGGCTCTAATCGAGTCCAGCGTCATCGTCCACGGCACAGTCCAAGCGACAGACCGCGAGCATGGACACGAAATTCAGGTATCGAGCTTGACAATCGTTGGTCCCGTCAATCCAGATCGACCATTCCCGATTACTGAATCTGCGATGGAACAGGCAGACGGAGGAGAGACAGAGTTCCTTCTCGATAACCGACATCTCTACCTTAGAACAGGCAGAATGACCACGATGCTGAAAAT
>DUJH01000011.1:24738-27574 GCA_013329905.1 Candidatus Thalassarchaeaceae archaeon
GGTGCGGTCGAAGGAGGAAGCACTCTTTTCGAAGTCCCGTATTTCGGTCGCAAGGCATACCTCACTCAGTCGTGGCAACTCTATGCTGAGGCGGCGATGCCAGCACTCGAGAGGCTCTACACAATCGCACCATCTTTCCGCGCTGAGAAGAGCCGAACTCGCCGCCATCTTACTGAATTTTGGCATGCTGAAATGGAGATGGCATGGTCATCAAACGACGACATTATGGAGCATGGAGAAGGCGTTGTTCGCCACATCGCTCGCAGCCTATTAGACGAGAATGAAGCGGAGTTATCCAGCATAGGAAGAGATCTTGATTTGATAGCCAATTACGCTGACAATCCTTACCCTAGAATGAGGTATGACGAGGCTGTTGAGACTCTACAAGGGATGGGTGTCGAAGTCGAATGGGGACAGGATTTGGACTATTCCAAGGAGAAGGTTCTCACCGCCGATTTTGACGTCCCGCACTTCCTGACACACTACCCACGCGTCTCCAAGCCATTCTACCATCGTCCTGACCCAGACGACCCCAAGTATGTCCTATGTCACGACTTGCTGGCCCCCGAGGGATACGGCGAGATTATCGGAGGTGGCGAGCGAACTTGGTCCGAGTCCGAGATTCTTGAGAGAATTGACGAAGAGGGCAATGACCGCGAGGCCTACGAATTCTATGTCGACATTCGTCGTTACGGTGGCGTACCACACGGTGGATTCGGAATGGGTATCGATAGAGTCTGCACTTGGCTAACTGGCTCTGATCATATTCGCGAGGTCATTCCCTTCCCTCGAGACTCACGCAGAGTGACTCCCTGATTGGTTCTACAATCGACACCATAGGTGTCGGAGAAAACACTCGCCAACACTCATACGGCGAGCCCCGCTCGCCGAAGCATGGCGGATTGGGAATCGATTGACCTCGCGAATCCAACCGAAGAACACCGAATGCTTCGCGAGATGATCCGTGGTTTCGTTCGAGAAGAGGTCGAACCACAAGCTCTCGAGTACGACCGTGAGGAGAAGTTCAACCTCGACTTGTTTCGCAAGCTCGGAGAGTACGGATTGCTTGGCATTTCAGTTCCTGAGGAATACGGAGGCTCTGGAATGGACGCGACGGCTGTTGCTATTGTCAACGAGGAGTTGAGTTACTCCGACCCTGGTTTTTGCCTGGCCTACCTCGCCCATGCTCAACTCATGGTCAACAACCTCGCTCACAACGGCAACGCGGCACAAAAATCCCGAATTTTGCCTAAGGTTTGCAGTGGTGAATGGGTTGGCTGCATGGCAATGAGCGAGCCCGGCTACGGGACTGATGTGCTCGGCATGCAAACTACTGCTGACCAGAATTCAGATGGTGATTGGGTCATCAACGGACGCAAAATGTGGATTACAAATGGTTCGATCGACGAGGATGGAACTCCTGCTGATATCTGCTGGCTATACGCACGAACTGGCACCGATGCGAAGGGTCGTGCGGAGGTTACGACCTTCCTCGTCGAAAAGGGCATGGCTGGTTTTTCGGTCGGTCAGAAAATATACGATAAGACTGGCATGAGGGCATCGAATACTGCTGAATTGGTTTTCGACGACTGCGTGGTTCCTGCTGAAAATGTCGTCGGTGCGCCCGGCGAATCGATGATTCACATGATGCGCAATTTGGAAATCGAGCGGATTGGGCTCGCAGCGATGGGGCTTGGAATTGCGAGGCGCTCTCTGGCTGCGATGAACCAGTATGCGAGTGAGCGAGAGGCATTTGGACAAGAGATTCGTGACTTTGGTCAAATTCAGCGGCACATCGGAGAATCTTGGGCTGAGTATCGTGCAATGCGAGCTTATGTCTATGATACTGCACGAAACACTGACCTTGCGAAATCGGGCAACCGCTTGGATACTGATGGTGTCAAATTGTTCGGAACGACGGCAGCGAAGAATATCGCTGACCGGGCCATTCAGGTGATGGGTGGATACGGCTATGTCGGCGAATACACAGTCGAGCGTCTTTGGCGCGATGCGAAACTACTCGAGATTGGAGGGGGGACTCTTGAGAGTCACCAGAAGAATATCACCAGGGATCTTGCTCGCTCACCAGAAGCAATTGAAGAATGAGCAACTCCGATTCAAAAGTTGGTAGTCCCGCCCGGATTTGAACCAGGGTCCTCGGGACCAAAACCCGAGATGATGGACCACTACACTACGGGACTATGACCGTGCGGTCTCACATGCCCGCTTTGGACTTGACGGGCCGAGAAGCCGCAGCCTACAATAGAGTTGGATGTACCACAGGAGCCATGCGTCAGCATCTTGCTTTGTCGATGGTTATACTGATGCTGACATCTATGATGTCATTCGGCATCGTTGCTGCTGAGTACCAAGAGGCGATGCCAACGATTCCGGAATCTGCTCCTGAGGGTCCTGAATCTCCGATTGCCCCCTCTCTTCAAGTCAATCCTAACCCGTGGATTGAACCCAGCCTTTGGCAGCGAGTAGAGCATGGTCAAGAGCAAGTCAGAGTCACGGTAATCACTCACTCATTGCGTGAACTAGGTCTGTGGCAATACGAACATGAACAGGTTGAGAAACAATTGCTGGCCGGAGCCGGCGAACAACTTGTCGCCACCGATCCTTCGGACGGTGTCATCGATCACCGAACCTTCTGGATGGATGCTAGTCTCTTCCACAAATTGCCGGGCGTGCCTGGTATCATCGGAATTCTCGATGCCCAAAGTACACCCGAACCATACGACATTACTCCATTAGACAGCCCTGACGGAACTCCGACGTCGGTTCGTTCAGGCGAAATTCACGGGGCGGTGGACGCCTGGGAACGAGGTTATGC
>DUJH01000011.1:27945-30233 GCA_013329905.1 Candidatus Thalassarchaeaceae archaeon
CTTGATTGGGACAACGATTCTAACGGCATTCTCGACACCTCCGGGCACAACTTATCCGGCCTTCCAGCGTCTATTTCGGGAGTCTATCACCTAGGTGAGCACCCTGACTCAACCCTTCGTAATCAGATGGGTGGTGATGTACCGCTGCTGCTGATTGATTCGGTGCGCAGCGGTGAATACGATTTGGTAATCCCCGATATCAACCGCAATGGCAATTTCAGTGATGATGAGCGGATGAGTAAGGGCAATGAGACGGCAGGCCTCGATGAAGATGGTGACGGAATCCGTGACGTCTCAGCGGGCCTGCTCTACTGGGTTTCGGATGGCATCAACGGCGTTCCCTATGCTGAGACTTACGCAGCGCGCCACGGCTATTCAAATCGTATCGCTGGCGCGGGAAATCTGACTCTTTTCATGCTTGATTCCGGCTCGCACGGAACGCTTTGCGCCAGTGCAGTAGCAGCGCAGGCGCAGGTGAATAATGGGGCTGTGCTGGGCATGGCGCCCAATGCGACGATTGCGAGCATCGGCAATCATTACTCTGGCGGACACTCTCTCGACGGCTGGCGCTGGATAGCTGAAGGGAACGACGGGAATCCAGAGACTTGGGATGACCAGCCGCATATCGGCTCCTTCTCCTTTGGATACTCTTCCATAGATGACTCAGGAGCCGATTCCTACTCATTATACCTCGATTGGCTGACTCGAGTTTACAACAATCAAACTCACTACGCTGTTGCAATCGGCAACGGCGGGCATGGATACGGCACAGTCGCGGTTCCAGGGGCTTCCCAAGGTATCTTCTCGGTTGGTGCATTCTCTAGCCGGACCAACCAATTGTGGGGTCAGAGCGCGCCGTGGAATAACCGAGGCCCCAATATCGTTGGAAGGATGGACCCTGATATCGTTGCAGTTGGTTGGAGTGCCACTGGAGATATTCCATTGAATCTGCGAAACAACGGCAATTCGGCCACGACTACATGGGGCGGCACTAGCCTCGCAACACCAATCACAGCCGGTCTGTTGGCTGTAGTGGAACAGGCTTGGTTCGAGACCAATGGCGATTATCCAATGTCCCAACCCTTCCGTGATTTCGTGCTTGCAACAGCTGACGATAGAGGATACGATCCATTCGTTCAGGGTGGAGGCTGGTTCAATGCAAGCCGCGCGACAGCAACCATCGATGGCGACAATGGGACTTGGTCAGTTACCCCTAGTCAATGGATGACTGGCACTTTCCAGGGAGAACATCGAGATGCTAACATCAACGTGATTCATAGAGGAGAATCTCAAACCGTCCCCCTCGAATTAACAAATCACGGAAACAGTTCGCTTGATTTCGTTATTTTCCCTGTTAAACACGAAGCACTGGCTCACGAAGTGGGTCAGTGGAACAGTATTGGGAATGGAAGTGAAGGTGGGGACAACAATACATGGGATGGATATCAAGGAGATAGGCCAGACTTGCTGATTCCAATTCATGTTAACAACACAACCTATCAATTGCCGCTTCAAACTAATCTTGTAAGGGCTAGAGCAGTAATCGAATATGCGGCATTTGATGGAAATTTAGACCGTTCCTCTAACGAACGTATCGAACTCACTCTCTATCGTTGGAGCGATGATGATGGCGATGGGATATGGGTTGGAGACGAAGATAATGATTCGATGGTCGATGAGGAAGATTGGACCGAATCATCCGAATTTGATGCTTATGGAACATGGTATCACCACGGTCCTCAAGCAGAGTTCCGAGTGGGTTTGCCCTTCGATGATATGGAAGATGGGCTATTCTTGGGTGTATCACGAAGAGACGTATCATCCTCGGGCTTGGATAATGTCAGCATAGAGTGGGATTGGACGGCGTTTGGTCCAGTAACTGACGATTGGATCAGTCCTCGTTCAACAGGAGAAGGTGCCCCTCCCTTTTGGACAGTTTCACCCAACTCAACCACAACTTACAATTTCACAGTGGATGTTCCTTTAGATGCTGAACCCGGACTTTACCAACATGGCTTGGTAATCAGAAGTTTTGCACATAATATGTGGTCATCTCCCTTACATCAGTGGACTCTACCAATTGTAACTAATGTGCCATATATAGCGCCCGTCGATATAACAGCCAAGCCTTTAGATGGAAATGTCTCCAATCAGACACTTTACTCTGAATCTTGGATTTCTGGAGCCCAACGCTGGAGTTGGCGCGCCGAATCAGGCGATTGGCGCATTATGAGCATTGATTGGCCCGAGGATCTGGCAACCGGAGGGACCGCAATCTTGGATGTCGA
>DUJH01000011.1:30466-32290 GCA_013329905.1 Candidatus Thalassarchaeaceae archaeon
TATGCGGAGGAGGACTCGCAGGCGTATGGTGATTCGACGTTTTGGATAGAGGAGCGTTCGACGAATAATCATAGGGGCTCGGGTAGTCATGATTGGGGGACTTTTACCGGTGAATCAAGAGAGGTTTTCGTCGTTCCAACCACACCCGGAATACACCAACTAGCACTGCATACCGCACATCATGGCGTAACCACGAACGATAACGCTCTGAACATCTCTGTTGGCTATGTGGCTGCCGAGCAGTCGGGCTTTCACAAGGTTGTTACCGACTGGTCTGAGGCGAGCGGCCAGGAGACGATACATGTTGTTTCGACAGTTCCCATGCCGCTCGAGAGTGTCCGTTCCTTTGGTTGGACACAACCGATATATTTCGATAATGAAACTGCTTATCAAGACACAACTAATGACAAGATGAGCGCGTCTTGGTGGCATAATTTCTCAGTGGCAGATGCGGCCGAATTGAGCATTAGGATGGATGCTTTCGAGGAGGCTGATCTCGACCTGTATCTGTTCAGGGATTCTGACGAGGACGGAGAGTTTGAGTCGGGAGAAGAGGTTACTCGCTCATGGTCTAGTACCAGTGCTGAGAGTATCGATATCGACTCGCCCAGTGATGGCAATTACTCGGTGGCAGTTCATGGCTGGTCTGTGAGTGATAGCGTCCAGTTCTGGCTTGAGGTGGAAGTCATCGCCGGAACTATGCTGAATGTGACCAATGCGACGATGCTGAATGCGAGCGAGATCGCTACACAATGGCCGAGTGGTTCTGCGACTCTGGCAGGGGCTGTTCCTGAGGGGGCGCTTGAGCTGGTGGTGGATTATGAGATGCCGGTCAGCGAAGGTGTCTGGCAGGGTTTTGTCGAGGTTACGCTAGAGGGCGGTATCGATATGAGGATGCCATTCACCTACGAGTTGATTGACCTCGACCCCGAAATCGAATTTGTCACTCCAGAGAATCTCACCGAGACAAACGTGACACTACCTCTGGCTCTACACGCACAAGATATCGGTAGCGGATTCGCATTGGACAATTTCAGTTGGACCAGCTTGGATAACAATACAAGTGTGCCCAATGCGACTAGCGTCGAGGCGACCCTGTGGAATCTCTCGACGCTCAACATCACCAATCTGTGGAATTCAGGTAATCATTCATCGAATCTGACCTTCCGCGAAGTTTGGGTCAATTCAACGCTACCAGCAGCCGAGCAATGGCACGAATACCAAGCAAACCTTGCCGATCTCTCAGGCCGCTCTACTGCCGATTGGCTATCTGTAAAATTCGATACGACCGCACCAACAATGATCATCTCTCATATTCCTCAGATAACGAATGAATCGGAATTACTGATATCTGTACAAACCGAATCAGACGCTGTTTTCCGACACAATGGAGATATCGTCTCAATTAATGGAACAGGATTTGTTGAATATATTGTATATCTTGAGGAATCTGAAATCGAATTTATAGGGGATAATTCGGCTGATGAACCATCTCATGTTTACTACGTAACAGGAAATAATTCGTTCTCACTTTCAGTCACTGATCCATCAGGGAACCTACATGAGAATTATTGGCAAGTGGTCCTCGACAGCACACGTCCAGATATCCAAAAAGTGAATGTAATTTCCACTCAACCCGAGTATGAGTATCTCAATCAATCTTGGACAGATATTCCTCTAAACCTAACCTCTTTCATTACTGAAGTAATCTTGAGTTCTGACGTCAAATCTATGTGCATTTCAATCGAAGGAGATGAGATAGAAAGTATTGAACAATGTCGTGAATACTTCGTATTCCCATATGTGTTTAACTCAGAGGAAATT
>DUJH01000045.1:0-551 GCA_013329905.1 Candidatus Thalassarchaeaceae archaeon
ATTAGTGAGTACCAAACGACGATTTCGAGCGTGCTCGCCTCCGCCTCACCTTTCCGACGTTCCATCATCCGCTTGGTCATGTTTGTTGTCATCGCCCAGTTCAACGAGGCGAGTAAGATCATGAAATCACCTAGGATTCGATCTTCGAAAGGAATGTCCGTATTGGGGCTCCAGCCAGTGACTACTGCTACTCCTACAAATCCGCAAGCAAGGCCAACGAACATCTTTCTTGAAATTGGTTGGCCGAGCAATGGAGCGGCTAGTAAAACAGTAAAAATTGGATTGAAAGTGATAATCAAAGATGCATCCCCAGCTGCAGTAAATTGCATTCCATGCATGAAAAAGATCTGGTAACCTAGAACTCCTGTTAGCCCGATTAAAGTCAGAGTTTTCCAAGATTGTCGGCCGGTTGGTAGCCAGTTGACTTTCTTCCCTTGGAGTGCCCTCGTAGCGAACCAGAGGTAGAACAACACCATTGTCACGATGTACCTAAGCCATGCACCAGTCATTGGAGGAAGGCCTAGTGCTAGTATTCTCCCAACCGCCCACGA
>DUJH01000045.1:694-1542 GCA_013329905.1 Candidatus Thalassarchaeaceae archaeon
TATTCTCCCAACCGCCCACGAAAGTCCCCAGATGAATGCGACAAGAAGCATCAATCCGTGGATGCTAAACTGCTTTCCATCACTCATCCGAAGCACCTCTTGCAACCCTGTGTGAGTCTAGGTCAAATACTGTCCTAAGATTACATCAGATGACTTAGAACACGTTCCCAAGCCATTACTCCGAATACAACAATCGAAGAAATCAGCCACAAATTGTAAGCTGGTTTTGGGACTTCAATTTCCTTTACATCGATAATTCTCGGAATGATCGAACGTAGTGCGATGAAGACAAAAGCGAGGTAGATTAGTGGGGTGCCCAAGTTGAAATCGATAGCCGCTTGAAAGTCGAAATGTGTCATCGCAACAAATCCTCTAGTCATACCACAGAATGGACATTGATGTCCAGTCAAATGAAACCATGGACAAAGATTCAGACTATCCACTTCACCATGTGGAAGTATAGCAGAGGTTAGCAATGCCCCTGTAGCAATTGCGCCTTCGAAGCTCTCCTTTGAAATGGATAATCCGGCTAATTTGACCATTATTCTAACACCCTTCCTTTCAGACTCCCAATTCTATGTTGTCCTTATGCCGGAGTTCAATTTAAACATAGAACCGACACCGAAAGCACATGGAAGAGACAATCGCAACTTCTGACAAAGACTGGACGACACTATTGATTTTGAGTATTCTACTCGGTGGACTAGGTGTAGATCATTTCTACACAGGCAAAATCGGAACTGGTATCCTTAAGTTAATCACTTTTGGTGGTTGCTATATTTGGGCTATATACGATATAATTATGGTCGCTACAGAGAAGTTCGTAGATTCGGACGGAAATGTCGTCA
>DUJH01000045.1:1712-4819 GCA_013329905.1 Candidatus Thalassarchaeaceae archaeon
CAGTGAATCCCTTAGCGTCAACACGACAGAGTAATTGATTACTTTGTGCTTGGTTTGATTTAAACACAAAACCCCTTTCCGATATACATGGAAGTACCCCCTACGGGAGTAACTCAAACCCCTGGAGTAACTCAAACCCCTGAAGTAACTCAAACCCCTGCGGGAGTAACTCAAACAATATATGTGAATCAAGCAAATCAAGTTGAAGATTCGCATCACAATTGGTTGATGGTTCTACTTCTTTGCTTATTACCGGCTCTATTGGGCATCAATGGTTGTCACCGATTTGCGACCGGAAAGATTGGAACTGGAATACTGATGCTATTGACATTAGGTGGTTGTGGAATATGGACGCTAATCGATCTAATTGTTATCGCCACTGGCGGTTACAAAGATGGGTATGGCCGCCCAGTTGTAAACAAGTGAAGCCATTAGTCTGAACAAGACTGAGTTTAGGCTACTTGCAATTAGCAGAATTTGGGTTTACATGACATTCTAACCCTCCCCGTAGGGGAGGTTAGCGCAGGATTGCTTATGCACCCTCGACGCACAGCCATAGCCCACGCGCAGCGTAAGCAATGGTGGAGTTCGACATGACAAAGCGTTCTATGCTTGACCAATACGCCGAAATCAAGGCGAAGCACCCCGATACGGTACTTTTCTTCCGTATGGGAGATTTCTATGAGATGTTCCATGAGGACGCTGTTCTGGCCTCGGAAGTGCTTGGGATTACGTTGACCAGCCGTGACAAAAATTCCGAATCCCCCGTTCCAATGGCGGGAGTTCCATGGCATTCCATTCAGACATACCTGCAAGGAATGCTCCGAGCTGGGCACAAGGTCACATTGTGCGAGCAGGAAGATGAGTTGAGGCCAGGCTCGAAGATTCTTGAGCGGGTCGTGACCCGAGTTTACACACCGGGCTCACTCTACGAGGAGGACCTGATTGGTGAGGATGGCTCGAGCCTCTTGGCTGGAGTTGTGGCTCGTGGGGATGGACTAGGTGTCGCCATCCTCGATTCTTCAACTGGTCGCGCTTGGTTGCAAGAGCACGAGGGCGCTGGTCGATACGAACGCGTGCGGGATGAATTGCAGCGATGGGGGCCGAGCGAACTTGTGCTTGGTCGCCGTGATGCAGAGAATGAGGAGATGCGTGCCTTACTGGGCGCGCTCGACCGCGTTACTCTGAGCGTTCATGATGGCAGCACTGAGCAACACCTCCAGTCTGTACGAGACCACCTAGACTTGGTTGATCTCGGTTCGGTTGATCTCGATCGTAGGCCTCTGGCAATGGAGGCCTGTGGGCTTACTGCTGGTTATCTGGCGAGATTGCACCTCGTCGACGTCGTTCCTCTGCGAGAGGTGCATCTCGATGCAGATGATGGGCATTTGGTGCTGGACCAGACGACCTTGAGAAACCTCGAGCTGACCCATACTCTCGCTGGTGAGAAGGATGGTTCGCTGGTCCAGGCAATCGATTGCACTCGGACTTGGATGGGTCGCAGGCAACTGAAGGAGTGGATACTGCGACCTCTTACTGATTCCGAGAGAATCGCGGCGCGGCAGGCGGCTGTCGCGAGCCTCGTCAAGGCGCCGCGCCGTCTAGACAAAATTCGTGAGACACTCAAGTCGATGCGCGACTTGGAGCGCTTGTCAACGCGTTTGGCCTATGGTAGGGCAAACGGTCGCGACTTGATTGCGGTAGCTGATTGCCTTGAGCGGATGCCACGCCTGCAAGGCTTGCTCTCAGAGGGCGCATCCGAGTTGCTTCACGAGTGCGCCGAGGGCTTGACTGATCTCGACCCGCTGATGCATCATATCGCATCGCAGATCGTCGCCGAACCGCCGTTGACAATCCGAGACGGTGGCATCTTCCAAACCGGCGTGAACGAACAATTGGATGACCTCCGCCAGAAGGCTGGAGAAGGTACGGATTGGCTGAAGTCCTTTGAATCACAAGAAAGGGAGAGATTGGACATTCCTAACCTGAAAGTGAAGCATAATAGGCAGTTTGGATTCTTCATTGAGATTACCAAATCTCACCTCGACAAGGTTCCTGAAGAGTATCGGCGCAGGCAGACCATGACTAATGCAGAACGCTATACTACGGACCAGTTGAAAGAGTGGGAAGAGGTTATTCTCACCGCTGACGACAGGGCCAAGGCACTTGAGCATGAGATATTCGTTGAATTGCGTAGCGAGGTTGCTACACATTCTACCACTTTGAGCGCACTTGGGCGTAAGATTGCCAGCGCGGATGTCTTGTCCGCCTTCGCTCATCATGCGCGAAAGCGCTCATGGAACCGACCTGAAATCCGCATGGATTCAACAATGGATATCGTCGGCGGTAGGCATCCGGTGTTGGAAGATGACGGACGTTTCGTACCGAATGGAATTAACTTCGATAAGCATCGTCGATTCCTACTTCTAACCGGCCCCAACATGGGTGGAAAGTCGACTTATCTCAGGCAGACCGCTCTCATTACTATCTTGGCTCAGGCGGGTGCATTCGTTCCTGCCGAAAAGGCGAGAATTGGTATTGTCGACCGCGTCTTCACTCGAGTCGGTGCTCATGATGACCTCCGACGCGGTCGTTCGACTTTCATGATGGAAATGATCGAAGTAGCCCACATACTTCGCAGAGCCACACCACGAAGTCTCGTTTTGCTCGACGAAGTTGGGCGTGGGACCTCGACATTCGATGGCCTCGCAATCGCCTGGTCGGTCACCGAAGACATCGCTACCCGTGTGGGGGCGAGAACCCTTTTCGCAACTCATTACCATCAATTGGTCGGACTCGCCGAGGAGATCGAGGGGTTGGTCAATATCCATGTCCAAGTTGCTGATGTCAATGGCGAAATCCGTTTCCTACACACAGTCGCAGATGGACCCTGTGATGACTCCTACGGAGTGCAGGTTGCGGCACTCGCAGGCCTTCCGAGCGGAGTTGTTGAGCGGGCGCGCGACTTGCTGATTTTCCTTGAAGGTCAAGCAGAGGGCGCGCGTGCTGGAGTCGATGGAACACCCGAATCACGTCAAGCGGGGCAGTCGAGCCTCTACGGTTGGATGCTCCCCACTGGAGATGCACCACCGGCTCGCAGCGACACG
>DUJH01000045.1:5043-5647 GCA_013329905.1 Candidatus Thalassarchaeaceae archaeon
CGTGAAATAGCCGAGCGACTCGAATCACTAGACCCAGACTCACTGACTCCAAGAGAAGCCCTCGAAGCCCTCTATGCTATCCGAAACGCCCTCAAGAATACGGCGTCGTCGAAGAATTTGGAGGAATGAATATGGCCGAACTCGAGAAGCCAAGACGAGTCGAAATCAAGCAACTCGACGAGCTTACAATCGGCAAGATAGCAGCAGGTGAAGTCGTCGAACGTCCGGCTCAAGTGGTCAAGGAACTCGTCGAGAACGCATTCGATGCAGGGGCCAGCAGAGTCAGAATTGAAATCGAGCGTGGCGGATTCGACCGAATCACAGTGATAGACGACGGACACGGAATTCCATCCGAAGAACTCGGACTTGCAATCACCCGCCACGCAACCAGCAAACTATCGGGCCCGGACGATCTGAATCAAATCGAGACCAAGGGATTCCGTGGCGAAGCGCTCGCATCTATCGGCGCGGTCAGCGAATTGACCGTCTCGAGCCGAATTGGAGAGGGTGAGGGGGCACAGATTAGTGTCGACAATGGAATCGTCTCCGAGGTCGAAGCAGCAGGAATCGCACCAGGAACAAGAATCGACGTACTGAACCTCTT
>DUJH01000045.1:5964-6108 GCA_013329905.1 Candidatus Thalassarchaeaceae archaeon
GAGGACCGTCTCTACGACCTATTCGGCGCAACTTCAGCCGAACTAATCCCGCTCGCTGCATCGGCTGCCGACGCCGACGCTCCCGGCGAGGAACGCTGGACAGGGTGGATATCGCCACCCGGTCTAACTCGAAGCCGATCCGAC
>DUJH01000022.1:0-4061 GCA_013329905.1 Candidatus Thalassarchaeaceae archaeon
GTCTGCCCCATGCAAACAATCGCCCCATAGACGAGGCTGACCATTCCAAGGACGATGAGCAGCGGAGTGAAGACCACCGTCGATTCGGGGAAGATGGTGACTGCTACTCTCAGGAATCCGTAGGCCCCCATCTTCAGCATCACGCCCGCCAGCAACATCGAGCCAGCCGTAGGCGCCTGAACGTGAGCGTCTGGCAGCCAAGTGTGAACTGGGACGCTCGGCATCTTGGTAGCGAATCCGATGAGCAAAAGAATCCAAACGAAGTGTCGCAGGCCTTCGCCAGCAATCAAACCGCCACCAGCGGCCTGCGCGGTCATCGATACAAGATCGAAGTGATGACCGGTCAGCGAGCCAGCAAGGCTCGTGTCTCCCGTGTTGAAGTACATCACGAGAATTCCGATGAGCATCAAGACGCTCGCCGTGAATGTGTAGATGAAGAACTTCATCGAGGCGTAGCGGCGTTCAGCTCCACCCCAGACTAGGATGAGGAAGAACATCGGGATGAGTGTAAGTTCCCAGAAGACGTAGAAGACGAAGAGATCGAGAACGACGAACACACCCAGTAGTGCACCCTCCATAATCAGAATCAGCGGGTGGAAGATGTGTCCCTTCTCAGCATCCCACTCAACCAACATCGAGACCGGGATGAGCATCGCTGTCAGCCAAACCATCGGGAATGAGAGGGCGTCGACGCCGACGACCCAACGGACCCCTATCTCATCGAGAAGGACGACGGCCTCGTTCTGCAGGACGTAATCTCCCTGCATGATATCGAGCCAGTCGATGTTTCCAATCTGGCCGAGGAAGAGGGCCGAAGTGATGGCGAAGATTGCTAGGGCAAGGCCCATGGATAGTGAGCGAGCAATCTTTCGAGTGTAATCAGCCATGCTCGGTGGAGCTACGTGAGGCAGGATGAGAAGTGTGAGACCGAGTACTATCGGTGCCAGCGTGATGAATGTTAGCGGGTCGGATGTAATCACGCGCTCACCCCCCAGATTAGAGCGAAGATGGTCAGTGCGCCAACGGCTGCCATTAGGATGTAGTCGCGCGCGCTGCCGGTCGTTATTCGGCGAATTTGGACTGAACCGAGCACCGATTTGGATTCGATTTGCTTGATGACGCCATCGACGACATTCTTGTCAAACCAAGCGGCGAAGTCGGCGAATGGAATGATTGTTCGAGCGAGGACCGCCTCGTAGAAGTCATCGATGTATAGGCGGTTCTGCAAAGCCTCAGCCAATTGTGAATCGGCAAGTTCGTCGACATTCTGACTGCCGAACTTACCCGAAAGACTGGTCAGCCAATGGACGAGCGGGATGGCGCTCTCACCCTCGCGAAGTGCGCCACCATAAACTCGAGCAGCCATGATAGGTCCGAGAATGAATGAGAGTGCGATGGTTGCCCAACCAACGTAGCGAAGTTGCATATCCTCAGGGAGGAATGCGTGCTCTAACTCGTAGATCACCTGGTCAAGGAAAGTGGACTTGTGAATCGACAGGTGGTCGGCCTCACCCGCCAGCCAGTCAACCATTCCGTAGAGGGCGAGGCCGAAGCCGCCCAGAGCCGTTATGATTGAGAGGAGGACGAGAGGGGTCTTGATCCAAGGAGTAGTCTCGTGGACGTGGTCGATGAGCTCGTTCTTCGGCTCACCAGCGAAGGTCATGAACCACATTCGCGACATGTAGAAGCCGGTCATTCCGGCGGTTGCGAGAATCAGTAGAGCCGGACCGAGTAGAGCGTCGGCACCATGGAAGTAAGCGTACCAAGTCTTGCCGACGATGATTTCCTTCGACCAGAATCCGCCGATGAGCGGAATACCAATGATTGACATCGATCCGAACATCATCGCCGTCGCGGTGACTGGCAACTTGCTGGCCAAGCCCCCCATATTGCGCATATCCTGAGGGTCGAAGTCGTGGTCTGTGTCATCGCCACCTTCAGAGATGTGATCGTGGGCGTGGTGGACTTCGTGGATCACCGAGCCGCTCGCCATGAAGAGCATGCCCTTTGCCATGGCGTGGTTGAACAGATGGAAGAGTGCCCCGCCGAAGACAAGTGCGCCGGCGTGGTGATTACCGGTATTGAAGAACCACAGAGCTGCTCCTAGTCCAGTGAAAATGTAGGCTAATTGACTCATCGTCGAATAAGCGAGAACCTTCTTGATATCGTTCTGAACGAAGGCAATTGCTGCAGCCATGAAGGCGGTAATTCCACCAATCCAAGCGACGATGAGCCCGAGGTCCTCCATCCCGGCGACGCCGTGATGACTGACATCTACGAATGGTACCATGCGCGCGACCAGATAGAGACCAGCGTTGACCATGGTCGCAGCGTGGATGAGAGCGGATACAGGAGTCGGCCCCTCCATCGCATCGGGCAACCACACGTGCAGTGGGAATTGGGCCGACTTGCCGACCGCGCCGATGAAGAGCATCAGAAGCGCAGTCTGCAGCATTGCAGCATCGACCATCGCGCCACCAACTCCAGTCGATGGGTCGTCAAAGACGACAGCGAAGTCGAGAGATCCGTAGATATCGTACAGCATCAGCAGTCCAATCATCAGGAATACATCGCCTACACGCGTAGTCAGGAAAGCCTTCTTCGCGGCGTAGGCGGCACTCTCCTTCCAGTAGTAGAAGCCGATGAGGAGGTATGAGCAAAGTCCCATTATTTCCCAGAAGATGAACAGCCAGAGGAAGTTGTCAGCGAGAACCATTCCAAACATTCCCATCGAGAAGAGAACGAATTCGGCGAAGAATCGGTGGTTTGAGTTGTCGTTGATCGAGTCCGTGGTCATGTAGCCAATCGCGAACCAGCAGATGAGGAAGCAGAGGAATGTAGCAACGAAGAGAAGCATGATGCTGACTGCATCGAGGTATATTCCAAAGCCGATTCCACTGAACCCTGTGGTGGCGATGGACCAGCCATCGCCGTTGTATGTCAGGACATCGAACGTCAGCCAGCTGAATGGATCTCCTGACTCGACGTGCCCGTGGTGGTCGAGGTAATCATAGATCAGCCACACGGAGGCCGAGAGAGATACGCTCAGTGCACCGAGGCCGAGAATTCCTCCTTCCTTCAATTGGTTGACCCAAGTCTCATCGCCGTTCCAAATCTGGCCGGCGATGGCAATTGTTGCGAAGAAAACGAGAGGAACTGCGATGATTAACCACCAATAATCAGTGGACGACGCTCCAGTAGAGTAGAGGTAAGGAACGATTGCCATGAATGGTAGGATATAGAGGAGTCTGTTCCACTCCTGCTTTTGTTCCCCCATCATAATCACCTCAATTTCTCAGCAGGGTCGCCTCGTCGAGCGAGATTGTCTCCTGCGTGCTGTATAGCGAGAGCAGGATGGCAAGCCCGATGGCGACTTCGGCGGCTGCAATCGCAATCGCCACCGCGGTGAATACCCAACCGTCGACGGAACCGTGGTGGAGAGCGCCGGCGACGAAGTTGAGGTTGGCTGCGTTCAGCATAACCTCGATGCACATCAACACGACAATCGCATTCTTGCGGCTGAACGCCCCAACCAATCCGATTCCGAAAAGAATGACGCCGAGGCCGGCGATCCAGCTGACCTCAATCATCACTATCACCTGACAATCGAACTGAGTCCTCTGAACCCATATCGTAGAGGAGGTTGACGAGGCGCTCGTCACGAACAAGATAGGATGCACCAATCATGGCCATCGACAAAAGAATACCGAGGACGACGGTGACGATGGCCCAATCATCGAGGATTGAGACTGCGAAGTCAAGAGTTGTTGGGGCTCCTGCAGGTGCATTGTCCCACATTGGATGCTCCATTACTTCGCGCAGGAGAACTAGAACAAAGGCGAAGACACCAAGGCGGGCGAACATACTGACTGCCTTCATTGGACATCACCCTCATGGATTTGGCGGCGGGTCAGCATGACACCGAATTGAACGACTAGCATGACCGAGCCGAGATAGACGAGAATCTGGATAGCCGCCAACATCTCAGCGTGGGCCAGAACCATCACGCCGGCTACGGCGAAGAAGGTCATCATCAACGAAAGAAGTGAGTGGGCGACACG
>DUJH01000022.1:4243-6831 GCA_013329905.1 Candidatus Thalassarchaeaceae archaeon
GCGTAAACGCAGCCGAGTGCACCGAGGATGGCGATGAGCGCCATGATAACGAATGCAATGGCCTCGAAATCGATGTTCATTGGTTCACGCCTCCGCTTCCTTAGCCGCCTTAGCTGCCTTAGCCGCCTTCTTTTCGCGCTTGGTTTTCTCTTTCTTCGCGCGCTTCGCAAGTTCCATGTCGACGCGCTCCTGATGGACCGCAGGAAGGACACGAGTTCGGTCTGCGTCGAACCAAAGATCATCGCGTGAGTAACCTGACATTCCATCGTACTCGTTGGTCATGAAGAATGACTCGAACGGACATGCCTCAGCGCAAAGACCGCAGAACATGCAGCGGCCCATATCGATGCGACCGCTGACGATATCTGTCTCGGCCGGTTTGAGCTCGCTCATACCGATTTCTTCGATGCCCGAGCCATCCATCCAACGGACGGTTGCTGTGTCACCGGATATGTCAATCACCTCGGCGAAGTCGTATTGCTGCGGAACCGCCGAGTGCTCGTTTACGAGGTCAAATTCTTCGATTGCTTCGAAATCCTCACGAGGCTTGGCAGCGTATCCACCGGTTTCGAAATCGGACCCATATCCGTGCCATTCATCTCCTTCTTCAGCCGTGTCAAGAACGTTAACACGGACTTCCGAAGTCATGTGGAGGCAGTCGTTTGGGCAAGCACGAATGCAGGCTTTGCAGGCGGTACAGGTCTCCCAAACGATACCGATTCGACCGTTATAATTTCCAGGGACGAAGAGCCAAGGCTCCATGTCTTCAAGGCGCTCGTAAGGGTACATCACGGTCACTGGGCGCTCAAGGAATGGAAGCAGATCAGTAGACTCGCGGTCAGCCGAATACGTGTGTCCCTCGGAGAGGTGGTCGTCACCGATTCGAGAGAGGGTGAAATCATCCTTCAGATTGACTTGTTTACCATGATAATTGTTCTTTAGAATACCGAGGCGACCGAGGAATGGGACGGTTCGAAGCGCTGTCTTCAACGTTATCCACATTGGCCTGATAATCAGGTTGCGGAAGTTCGGGGTCGCGTGAGGGTGGCCGGTGTTGTATTCTTGTCCGTCGTTCATTTGTTCACCTCCTGATTACTCCCTGTGCGTCCCAGGGCTAGCCTTTTCCAGAGTCTGAGTGTGGTACATTCTCCGATTGAGTTCGAGGGCTTCTTGGTCCTCGTCAATTGCGAGAACAATGAATGCGATTACGAAGGCTCCGAAAAGGACGGGAGCAGTCCAAATTGGCCAGCCGCCGGCTGATGTGCTATTCCAGACTTCTAGTCGCAGGAAGATGGCGACTGCGAGATTGACAATTGATGCTGGGAGGAGCCAGCGCCATCCGAATTCAAGGATTTGGTCCGTGCGAATTCTGTGGAGTGAGGCGCGGACCCAGACGAAGAAGGCGAACATTAGGTAGGCCTTGGCGAGTAGAATTGCAATTCCGGGAGTTGCTGTTGCCAGTAAGTCGAAGGCACCGCCAACGAATGGTAGGCCAATCAGAGTATCCTCGAATGGGAGTTGCCAGCCTCCGAGGAAGAAGAGCGCGAAGAGGATGCAAGCCGCATACGCGCGCATCATCTCGCCGGCGAACATGAGACCCCAACGAATTCCACCATACTCGGTCCACCAGCCTTCGACGAGTTCGGCTTCGGCCTCGGGCATATCGAATGGGATTCGCTCAACCTCAGCGATCATCGTAATGAGGAAAAGGGCTGCTCCGAGTGGCATGATGAAGATGTTCCAAGTGTTGCTTGTCTCTATTTGGAAGTCAACTATTTCGAGGATGTTGAACGAGCCTGAGATGACTGCTATTGCGAGGACGCTGACCAGCAGCGGAATCTCGTAAGCGGTCAATTGCGCGGCTGAGCGCATACCACCGATGAGTGTGTACTTGTTGTTGGAAGCCCAACCGGCGAAGAAAACACCAAGCGGAGCGACGCCGAATACGGCCATCATGAAGATGAGAGAAAGTTCGGGATTAGCAGCCCAGATATGGGGGCCGAATGGAACGAAAGCGTAGACCATGACTGTGGTCGCGATGATGATGACTGGGGCTGTCTCGAAGACTACGCGATCTGCCTTAGCCGGGACTATGTGCTCCTTGGTGGCGAACTTGAGGAAGTCCGCAAGGGCTTGGAAGAAGCCGGGGAAAAGGAACCAGATTCCGTGATAGCCACGGTTGTGGACGCGGTCGACTGCAATGTGCTTCGACTCATTGCCGGCAACGGAGTTGAGTGTCTTGACAACCCAACCAACGATGCCTCCGATACCGAATGGCAGTTGATTCCACCATTTTCCAGCTGTTGTGTGGCCTTCTCCAATCCATAGGCTGCGGAGAGTCGTTGTGGCGCCGAGTCGATCCATCAAGCGCGCAATGAATTTGCGCTCGATATACGGCACGACCATCAGCGTGATCATCATCGTGCCGAAGACGACAGTGCACATGATCGTCGTGAAGATGAATGTCTCAAGTGCGCCCTGAATGCTACCGAACTCATTCTGGATGTTCAGCGTCCCAAGTGGTCCCAAGCCGATATCGTTCGATGGGAGGATGTCGTGGACCAAGTCCATTGACCAACCGACAATCG
>DUJH01000022.1:7065-27198 GCA_013329905.1 Candidatus Thalassarchaeaceae archaeon
ATGCATGGGTCGAATGAACCCATGATCGCTGGGATATCCGCGACCTTGTAGCCAATCATGCACTTGGCCGCGTATGGAATTGTGATGAACATCGGAGAGCGGATGGAGACGCGGTATGGCATCTTGCCGCGGCCCTCGCCGCCACCGGCGAGGTAGAACATCGACTCGCCGCGGCTATCCTCGAAGTGATGGCTTCCCGTAGCGCCTTCCGGAGCACGGGACGGAGCCTTGGCGAGGATTTTCGGATCGCCCGGCTCGTGGTAAGTCTCGGCTCCGCCGGGTATCTTATCGATAGCCTGGAGAACCATTGAGGCACTCATGCGCATTTCTTCGACGCGAATACGGTAACGGTCGTAGCAATCTGCACCCTTGATCGAAGATCGCTCGACGGATGGCTGCCAGTCGAGTTCACTGTAGACTGAGTAAGGGTGAGCCCAGCGAACGTCGTAATCGACGCCGGCGGCACGGATATTCGGTCCGCTGACGCCGTGATTGATCATCTCCTCAGGCTTGGCATAGCCAACTCCTTGACTGCGCACGAGGAATACGGTGCTCTCGTCGAATAGAGACTCATATTCCTGAATTCTGTTGAGGAATAGTTTGAGTTTGGCGCGAGCGCGCTGGGCGAATCCGTGAGGCAGGTCACGCTTGACGCCGCCGACTCGCGGGAAATTGTAGTGCATGCGCGAACCGCCAAGTTCCTGAAGCAGATCCATCATCATCTCGCGCTCGCGTAGGCACCAGACCATGATTGACAAATTGCCGATGTCAGGTCCATAGGCGCCCAGCCACATCAGGTGGCTGGCGATGCGCTGAATTTCGACCGCAATGAGGCGGATGTACTCTGCACGCTCGGGCACCTCGACGCCTAGGAGATCCTCGGCGGCGTAGATGTAGGAGTGTGACCAAGTGTTTGCGCTAGCGTAGCACAACCTATCACAATAGGTCGTAATCTGTGTGAAGTCACGAGACTCGCAAATCTTCTCGACACCACGGTGGATGTATCCCAAATCCGGCTCAGTGTCAACGACGGTCTCGCCGTCGACCTTGATCTTAAGCGTCCAAAGGCCGTGAGTCATAGGGTGCTGAGGACCCATCGAAATCCACATCTCTGCCATTCGAAACCCCTCCTCACTTCAGCTTACCAGCGTCAGCTGGCTTCCTCAGGTATCCCTGAACATCGTCGTACATTTCCTCGAAGCCGTGGTAGCGTAACTTGTGCTGCTTCTGCAACGGATGGTATCCGACTGGAGTCTCATGTGGATTGAGTACTCGGCGCATTCCCTCGTGGCCATCGAAATCGATGCCGACGAGATCCCAAGTCTCCTTCTCATTCCAATCCGCTCCGACCCAGATGTCCTGTACCGAGGCGACAGCGGGCTCACGAGTGTCTGGAAGAGCGATGCTAATCTGAATCTCGAGAGGAACATCTGCTCCCTCGACATTGTTTGCATCAGTAATGTTCGGTTGGATGACGCCTTGAATCGACGCTGGGTCCCTGACACAGGTGCGCATCAGATGGTAGACAACCTCCCAGGTCTTGTCGGCCGCGTCGGGCCAGTGAATTCCGGTAATCATCGAACAATAGTCGACGCCTTGCTCAGCAGCGAGATTCTCAGCCAGTGCGCGCCATGATTCAGGAGTACTGGTGGCGCTGACGGTATGGCGGTCCTGTGTGCCGCTGGTGCGGGTATCGACAGCGGCGTTGACACCATCGATGGATGACATTGCCTCGGCGAGAGCCGCAGCAGCCTTCTGCTGAGCCGCCACTGTGACCTTCTTGCCCATCTCGATTCCTCCTTACTCGTCTCCGATAATGAGCGGCGCCTCGCTCATCGGCCTGACTTCGCTTGGCACCGCGCCGATGCGAATGATCTTCTCACGCAACTTACCGAAGCCGTCAATCAGTGCCTCGGGCCGAGGTGGGCATCCCGGAATGTAGACATCGACAGGAATTACCGTGTCGACGCCTTCGAGGATGTTGTAAGATTGGAAGTAAGGTCCTCCTGAGATAGCGCACTCTCCCATGGCTATGCACCACTTTGGCTCGGGCATCTGCTCCCACAGGCGGACTATGGGGTCTGCGAACTTCTTCGAGATTGGACCATTGACCAGTAAAACGTCGCATTGGCGCGGGCTGGAGCGGAAGAAAACGCCGAATCGCTCAGCATCGAAGCGGCTCGCGCCAGCCGCAGCCATCTCAAGAGCGCAGCACTTGATTCCAAGGTGAAGAGGGAATAACGACTTGCGCTGACCCCAGTTGAAGAGGCGTCCACCGAGGACGCCGATGATCTCCTTCATGCGACTTGCCTTCATGGCCTCGTCGGTGATGTCACCGACGGTATCGACTAGGATTCTGCTGTTGAAAACAGAGAAATTAGAGGTATCATCGCTCATTCAATCACCTCAGATGTAGATCCTTCCTCGCTTGCGGAAGACGTGCCATACGCCCAGACTCATCAGCACCATGAACACGGTGAGAGTCATCATCGCAGACCAGACATCAATGTCGCCACCGGCCTCTTCGATTGCGACGACCCCGCCGAACGCGAGGAACATGAATGCAATATCGAAGACGAGGAAGATGATTGCATACCAGTAGTACTGGAAGTGGAAATTGATGTGAGCGTCCCCAACAGGTTCGGATCCACACTCATACGTGCTATCTCGCCGGACGTACAGGCTCTGATCAGTCTCGTAACCCGGTAAGAGAATCGAGCGCAATTTGTTGCTGTCATTAGCGCTCGGCGTCGGCCTTAGGAAGCGGGAAGCGACGAAACTCATGACTGGAAATCCGATGCCAACGAGAGTCATGATTGCCAATGCGAGATAGGCTTCTGGTACCGTCGACATCGCTGACACCTGACGGTCCCGTAGGGACCGGCAGAGTTGCCCACCTGAAATTCGGTGATAAGGATAACCGTGCGTTCGTTGAGATTGGTCGAACACGGAGAAAGCAGGAGCTGGGAGAGGACATTCATTGGTTCGAGTTGTGAGCCCGCGACTCAGTCGCTCGATTCGTGCTCGAGCGCCTCGATGATACGACGGTTCTCTGCGCGCGAGCGGAAGAAGAGAATGACGACGAGGAGAGCCCCAATACCTGTCAATCCGTAAACGAGAATCTGCTCGTTCTGCTCACTCAGCCAGTTGAGTCCGGGGGAAACCTCAGCAGTCACTTCGAGGTCTAGAGGCTCACCTGCTACGGGCATGCCCTTGGGCTGGACCGTGATGGTGAATCCGTAGGTGTCATCTTGGATCATCCCCGCCGGAGGAGTCACTCTCACCGTGATGGTTCGAGAGTTTCCAGGTGAGAGTTGGAATTCGTCAGGGATGACATTGACCGTCCATCCACGGAGAGAATCACTTGTTAGAATCTGGACGGTCTCGACGATGTTTCCATGATTGGTCACGTGCAAAATGAATTCAATACTGGTTTTCTCATCCGTCGTCGCATCCTCTTCGCCTTCGAGTGTGAATTGCAAATCATGGATTGTCCTGACCTCGAAGGCGAGATCGACCGAGGTGCTCTCAGCAGCATTCTTCTCGGAGGAAGCGCTAATCTTTATCACGCCAGTAGTTCCACTTCCCACACCTTCCAGCACCTCGAGTTGAATCGTAATGAGAACGCGATCCCCAGGTGGAACGGGGATGTTCTCATTGGCGACCACACCATCGATCAGAACATTCCTTAGAACCGATGATTCCATTCCCGTCATCGATATGACGGCTTTATCGCCGCCCGGGAAATTTCCAGTATTCTCAAGCCAGAAATTGATTTCTGTGACACCACCCGGCGGTAGAACAATGTCGAGTTGCCCCGCTATCGGGCCGGGCATTTCGGGCGAGATTGCCATGCCGTAATCGTAGTTTGATACGACCACGCTAATCGTATGTTCGACATTCTCGCTGGTTCCAAATATCGCCACGCGTGAGAGAATTGATACTGAATCAGCGTCTTCCTCGCCCTCGACGGTAACATCGAGGAAGACTCGCTTAGACTCGCTAGGATCAAGAATCAACTGTGAGATTGAATTACCATTCGTGTCAGAATAGGATGCAGCCCACATCGGAGGATTGCATCCGGTCTGATCACTCGGATCGCAGACTTGGAGCTTGAAAGTATCACGGATGTTTCCGGTGTTCGTGATATCTATCGGGAACTGGACGACCTGCCCTGAGCGACCTGTCTGCTGAGTCGAGAGAATTTCAGCCGTAAGGTCGTGCCTTGCCGCGACCGATACCGTCAGAACCTTGCTGGCTAGAATAGTCGTCGAACCACTAACAGTCACGCCGAATTCAATTGTGTTATCGCCCGCGAGCGCATCTGCAGGGACATTGATTGTAGCGGTCAGAGAAACCTTGTTGTTAGAATCATGACGACTGTTGACGGTGACCGAAGATTGAGAGAATGAAATTTGCCAACCTTCAGGGAGGTCAATCGTAGTCAGAGAAAAGGTATCGAGCCCATTACCGCGATTCTCCACCGTCAAAGTGACTGAATCTGAACTCCCCGGTTCTACATTGGAAAGTTTCGACGTACTGAGGGTCAATTTCGCATCATGAACTTGACCGATTGTGACTGTGAGAATCTGTTCGCAGCCGACGCCTTGGTTCGAACGGCCTTGAATCTTGATTTCAATCTGAGAGCCGGCTTCGGCTGAATCATCAGGAGTCACTGAGAATGTGAAGGTGTGACTATCGTCGGAATTACCGGGTTTGGCAAGTAATTTTGTCTTCGGGCTATCAAACTCAACCCAACCTGTGATGTCGGTTCCTGGCGACTGGGCTTGCATCTGAACAGTCCACTCGGTATTTCCCGTATTCTCAACATCAAAGCTATTCTCCGCTGTCTCGAATGGATCGAGACTGTGAGATGTGGTCGAAAGAGAGCCGTCGCACTCCTTGACTTCTGGAATGCTGAGACTGAGAGTTAGATTGTCTCCGGCTCGGTCTGCTTGATTGGGGTCGTTGGTGACTTCAGCCCTCAGTAGGAAACAGTGCTCACCAGCCTCGGTGGAACTACCGTCGGGAACTTCGACTGTCACTTCGACGGTCTCCTTGTCGCCAGATTCGAGCTGCACCACCGCTGGATCGACGGTTGCTGTGAGATCGTCTGACTCGCAATCATCCTCACTGGTCATCTCGAGTTGGACATTCGCCTGTTGTTCGCCGGTATTCTCCACCTCGACCTCCCAAACCATATCGTCGTCTCCATCATAATCGACACTCGGTTCGTCGGTCGAGAGTTTGACAGCATAGAGTCCACCGCCGTCTCCGGCGGTGGTGGTGACTGTGATATCGGCATTCTTCGGAGTGCCTGGCGCTCCATCGGCGACTTGTCCAGTCGCTTGGACAGTTGTCTCACACTCACCGTTGGCTTGATCGTTGACAGTCACAGTGAGTGTGACGGTCTCCGATTCACCAGCACCTATGGTTCCGGAGACCTGTTCGATTGTGGAACTGAATCCATTGCAATCCGATGCGTCTTGCGAAGTGCTCAGAGATACCGCCATATCGTCGTCGCCATCATTGTGAACGGTGATATCGTACTCAGCGGGATTATCTGCATCGGCTTCCTGAGCCATCGGACTCGCAGACAAACGTGGTTCAACCTCAGCCTGAACCATAGGAGATAGCATCGTGACAACTAGCAGAACCGTCAGCAAACGGGCCAAAGCAGCACGATTCATTGCTCTGCCGAGAATCTGGACCCTCTAAGGGCTTCGGGCCACGCGAGCCCGTAGGGTCACGATTCACGCGTCGACGAGTTCGCTCGAATCTGCGTTACAGTGCAAACAGCGACCAACGGAGAGGATATCGCATCCTCGAATCTGCCCAGCTTGGTGATAGCGGGCTCCACAATTGCCGCAAGCGTGGGCTTTACCCTCGAATATATCACGGCTGCAAACCCAACATTCGATACCCGATCCGCTCTCTTCTTCACTAAGTTTCAGCGACTCAGAAATCTTGCTCACAGCCTCTTTCGAGATGAGGGAATCGAGGTTGCCCCCACGCTGCTTGAAGACATAGAATCCGGCCCCGCCGATGATAGCGATAATGAGGATGAAGAAGATTGGAATGAGTGTCGAACCAAGGCTGCTACCACCACCTTTACCGGGCATCACATCGACATCGAAGGAGAAGGTGGACCCCTGAATATCCTCGCCGTGGCGAAGTGACATCTCGATATTTCCATTGCTGCCGGTATTGGGGGTGAATTCAATGACGATTGAACGTGATTCGCCGGGACTCAGAATGACTAGAACCTCATCGGTGATGAAGACGTTCCAGCCCGATGGTGCGTTGACATCGAGTCGGTGATTCACCTGTGCATTGCCAACGTTCTGAATATCCACAGTCATCTGGATTGGGTAGCCCTCGTGGGCCTGGGCTTGGGTTCGCAGATCCCAGGTCACTGCGGCTACAGAGTCTACGCGGAGCGAAATTGTATTCTCGACCTCGATACCTTCGCCTTCCATTCTGAGAGAGACGTAGGGTTCGCTCCCGGCCTCGGCCGATAGTGGAATTGTCACGGTGCACCAAATGATGCTGCTCGCGCCGGGAGCGAGAGAGGAAGGTGTAGTTGGGCAAGTCGCCAACCAATCACCTTCAGGGACGATGATACTCGTGGTCGGCTTCCAAGTTGAGGTGCCTTCATTCTCGACCTCCCAAGCCAGATCGAAGCCAGTGCCGACGGGGTGGGCTCCGACTCCAAGTGGTGTGTCAGCAGATGTGCCGTCGCCAAGAACGACTTGGTGGAAAGTCAGCGCGGGTATCGCGGCTGAGAGGACATCGATGGTTCTGTTCCAGTCGATAGCGAAGCCATCGTCGGTGGCGAAGCGGAGCTTGAAGTCGCCACTGGTCGCCCTGCCATTGCCTTGCAGAGTCACCGACCAACTGGTCGTTGAGCCACTAGGCGCGAAGAGTGTGTCGAGACCTCCTACTACAGTCCAACCCGATGGGATACCTCGTGGATACGGGGTCATCGTCAGGTCTCGATTACCGTTGTTGAGGAAATCGATGTCGAGCACGAGAATCGAGTCGGACGAGACTTCGTGCTCGATGCCATCACTAATTGGTGTGGTCGAAAGTTGGTCGATGGTGATGACCTCCAGTGGAATCGGGACCGACCAAGAATCGCTGCCGACGCGGGAATGAATTGTCAAGCCGGCGTCAAAGACCGAGCCGGCTGGAATCATTGCTCCAGGTGGATTGACCGTGATGTCAATCGATCGACG
Organism: Candidatus Thalassarchaeaceae archaeon; assembly: GCA_013329905.1. Classification (GTDB taxonomy): domain Archaea; phylum Thermoplasmatota; class Poseidoniia; order Poseidoniales; family Thalassarchaeaceae; genus MGIIb-O1; species MGIIb-O1 sp8684u. Next base: position 14,304 of record DUJH01000022.1, read on the forward strand.
CTCGCCTACGAATAGATTTCCAGTTGAGCCGTGCGAGGAGCCTGCGAAGGCTCCGAGCACGTCGAGACCGAGGTGCCAGCCCGCGGGTGAGCTGAGTTCGACATCATAGGCCTGAGGGCCATTGCCCTCATTGGTTACGAAAATCTGAATTTGAGTCTTAGAAATCGGGCTGACTTGAACTTGGCCTGATGTGATTTCAACATCGGCAGCGGCGAGGACAGGCACCTCGAAGTAGATGTCGAGTATCGATTCAATATCATTCTCGACATCGGTACCTATGATCGTCATGACATAGGTTCCAGGCTGCGGAGGAGCGGGATGGATCAAAGTGAATCCAACCTCGACAGATTCCGCAGCCTGCAAGTTGAACGTATTCGATGTGAAGGAGTAGAACCAATCGATTTCGAGGCCGTCGCTCTGTCTAATCGGAGAGGAGGCTTCGATGGTTGCGTTGGTCTCGAAGAGGGCGGTATTCGTCAGGGTAAGTAACCAAGTGGTTGAGCTGTCGTCAGCCTCCCCTAGAGTCATGAATGGTTCATCCGAAGTCACTCGGACGCCGGGTGCACTGACGATGAGTGTGTGAGTGAGTAGGTTATTGCCTTCGTTGGATTCGTCGACAATTTCGTTTGGATCAATGTGGAATGAGAGGCTGATAAGTCCCTCGCTCGTCGGAGTCCAATTCCAAATCATTTCGACTGATTCACCAGGAGTCATCGAGACGGTTTTGGTCGAGATGTGAGACCCATCAGCACGCGCCATCACTTCGAGATCTGAGACAGATCCTGCGCCGAGATTCTCGAGGGTGATTCCAATCTGAACCGATTCACCAATCTGAGGAATGGTTGGAGTAATTGAGACATCAGGAGCAAAAGTTGGGTCTGGTGAGAGATCGTTGACATTCACTCCGCGCACCGCGAGAGCGAATGACTGCCAGGTTTGGCTGCCACCGTGATAATCGTCTTTGACACGGACAGTCCATGTCCCAACAGCGGCATTATCGACTAGAACAACCTCGACATTATTCTTCGAATCAAAGGAGCCACCAGCGATTGAGCGGCCTGAATTGAAGACATTTCCCTTGTAGGTAGTTCCACCGCTCGGATGGAGCACTTCGAGGTTCAAATCGTTACGTAACTGATTGCTTGAAGAGGATGAACCTGGATAGTCTGACCAAGCGAGGACCACCTTCAGCGGCTCACCAGCGCGAGTGATATCGAAGGTGTATTCTTGGGTCTCGCCACTTCGAATTCTACTACGATCATCGACGAAGATACCTTCGTCATTATCGGGGATGAGCGAATTAATCAGATTGACTCGTCCCCATCCCTCGTCATTATTCGGAATGTTACGATTTCCCATGTCCTCAGCTCCAAGAATCAGGAGTGCCTTGACCAAAGCACCTTGCGGAGCCGGTCGATTTGCCACTTCCATCAGATACTCGCGCACGAGGGTAGCGGCTCCGGCAGCGGCTGGAGTCGACATGGAAGTGCCGCTGTACTCAATGTACCAGTTGTTTGACCATCCTGAATCAGCATCCTGTGCCTCTTGAGCGAGGCAGGATCGAACACCATCTCCCGGCCCTACAAGATCGGGCTTGAGGCGGCCATCGTCAGTTGGACCGCGGCTACTCCAGTAGTACATCTCGTCAGGAGCCCCGCTGTAGCGATTCTTGTGGCCACCAACTGTGATGACATTCTTCGCAGTACCCGGTGGTGAGACACCATCATCGCGCTCGTTACCAGCCGCGAAGAGGACGGTCATACCCTCGTGGCTCCAGTATTGATCCCAAGTTGAGGTGCGGTCGTCCGCATCCTCGGACTGGGTCGAATATGATCCGTGTCCGCTGCCCGCTCCCCAGCTATTCGTGTGCAGACGGGCGCCAGCATTGTAGGCAGAATTCAACATGCTGTTGATGCCGTAACTGTAGAGAGCGCCTGTATCATCATCCTCCATCGCTTGGAAGTAGAGGCTGGCACCGGGTGCGACGCCGTTGTAGGTCCCGCTGCTGCGCATTCCGGAACCGAGCACTGTGCAAGCGACGTGGGTACCGTGACCATCCGAAGGATCTGCGGTCGAGGAATCTCCAGGAGTGACAGAAGTTCGACCGACGATTCGGTTGGTGAAATCACCATGATCATGGTCAATACCCGAATCGCCAACGGCGACAGTTTGGCCGGAGCCATCCAGATCCGTGACGAAGAAGGAGTCGACCGTCTCGATTCCCATGTGGGTTCGAGCATTGTCATTCTTGGTTTCCAGCACCGGCAGCGGTGCAACCCAAGCGACTGAAGGATGTTGTAGGACGCTGCCGATATCGGCAAGATCAACGACACCCCATACACGACCCTCTTCTGGACTCCATGAATCGGTCAACCAAAGTTCTGCGACTGCGTCCAAGGAATCTTCCAGACCGAGTCCTGGCTCAGCGTGGCGTTGCAATTCGTCATCCTTCCAGCCGAGCAGCTCGACCATCATCGGGCCTTCTTCGACCAGCCGCAGAAGCGGATGGGCGAGCAGGCCGGACGAGACAGTGTGGACTGCAACAACTACCGATTCCTCAGCGAGCAATGAAATCTGCTTTTCATCGCCCTGCACGAGGAATCCCGATGGCGGGATTGTCGAGCGAATCTCAACATCCGCCGCTTCCTCGACAGCAATACGAGCATCCCAGATGCCAACATCGCCGTCGACGATAACCATCGCTAGGTCGCCACGAGGCTCAGCCAGAGCTAGCGGCAAGTGAACCGATGGAATAAGACCGAGTTCGGTGTAAACGCCGATTGTTGACTCAGCCGTATTCTCACGAGTCCTCTCGAGACCCTCGAGGACTCGTGGCGTACCAAGATCTTGAATCGAATCAGAGTCAGGTGCAATTCCAATGCGATTCACAACCGGGTCCAGAATTTCCGCCGAATCCCCAGTTGGCTCAACATGAGCTCCACCAGCCGGAGCGAGAGATAGAAGGAAAATTCCTAGAATCGCAACCGCGATGCGTTTGGTCATGAGTCGCCGCCACATTGAGTCGCCTTTCAGCATTCGGGTTGGATGGATGACGCTTGAATCACGACCGTAGGTCGTGTCAGAAGAAGTGAATCGGCGCATTGTAAGTGAACATCTCCATCTGCCACCCGCCGACATTGTAGGTCCAGCGTTCGTGATAATCGTCGCCTCCATAGGTGTAATCGAGAATGACCTCAATCGTGTAATTCTCCCAAACTGAAGCGCCGGCGATGAGTAATTCCAAGTCGTCTCCAGCAATAGAAGTATGAGCGGCGATTTCGTTGGCTTGGAAGTTAGATCTACCGATTTCGAGACTTGCATCATCGAGGAATCGAATATCGAGATTAACGTCGGTTATCGAGCGAGATCCTTTGTTGTCTAATTCGACCAAAACAACGTGACCTGAGCCCCCTTGAAGGTATACCACATCTACGCTCGTCCGGTCGTACGGGACCAACCAAGTTCCAATGATGAACATACCACTGACAATCAACAGAACGGCGACCGAGGCGAATATCACTCGACTCGGTCGGACTTGCTCAACGCGCTCACCAACGATTTGCAGAATTTCGTGAGCGCGTTCAGTGGCCTCGTCTGTATTCTCTCGAGTTGCCTCCTCAGCATTGCGCATCTTCTCTATCAGGCCCATGTCAGTCACCTCCGAGGAATGTGGCGCAGAGTGTTAGCACGCCGGATGAGAGAGGCTCGGGGACAATTAGGTGATGGGTCGAGCCCTCGAATCCAGGGATTAGATTCAGCAACGAGAGGTCGGAGGCGAGACCGTTTACCCCGAGGCTGGTTCCCGTCGGTACACCTCCAGTGGTCTGCGCATCGAGCAGAACGCCGCGCAAATCGAAGGTCATACCAATGGCTTCGACCTCAGCTGTCGCGCGAGCGGATACAACGATTCGTCCGCCTTGTACATCTTCGACCTCAATGACACTGTATTGGCCGACTATCTCAATGACATGAATCGTTGCGCTTCGCAAATTCTCACCAAGCGCCTCCATTTCTTCGAGGACGATTGGAGGAGTTGTCGGCATATTGGAGACGCGCAAATAGAGTCGATCGACTCCATCGCCTCCGCTGCGAATCGCGAGACCATAATCCTTAGTCGGTTTGATGACCATTCGATCGCTCATACCCTCGGCGAGGAGGATGATTTCGCCTCGACTGTTGATAGCGCGGCCGTTGGCCTCGATGTAGAGCGACATTCCATCAGCCGAGGCAGAGAAGTCGAGCACAGGGGTCCCTTGGAATGCGAGGCTTTGGGTGATGTCGAAATCGAGGTCTGGCTCTGTCGTGAGATTAATCGCGTCAGGGACATCGGTCAGGAAGATCGTAGCCGGCCACCAAGAACCGTCCATCCATTGCATCTGTTGCATCATAATCGAGTCTACAGCTGGACCGGCTCGACGATATGCATCTGGCACGGTCATATCCAGCGAGATGGCCGTGCCTAGGCTGGCGCGTAGATCGATGGATTCGGGAATGTCATTGATCAGCATCTCTGTCCGTGCGCCGGCCTCTCGATTGATCAGAAGGGCGTGAATCCAATCAAGCCTATTCGACATCACAAAGTGAGTTGTTGTTGTTACTTCGGTGATCCCACCACTTGTCTCTCGAATCGAGAATTCCGAATCGATTCCGAGTGCGGTGGATTCGCCAACGGTCAGGCCTTGCAGTGTCATCATCAGGTCTTGACCGTTGATACCGCGCGCGTTCAGCATGAATTCACTGCGCGCAGGCAACCATCCATCCAAACCCATGGCGATTGTCCAGTCTTGACCATTTGAAGTCGGTGTGCGACTGACGGAGATATCGATAATCGGAGGCAAATTCGGGATCCATCCACGGATGTGGAAGCCATCTGAGAATCCGGAAGGAGCAGCGTTCAGCGCGATTCCGTGGACCCAAGGTGGGGCATCCGCAGTACCATTTCCATGGCTGGCTTCGAAAATCAGGTCGAAGTTGCTGTCTGCATCAAGCTGAAGACCGTAAGAGAATGAACCATTGCCACCATCCGAACCGGTCGAAATTTCGCTTGTCACACCGGCGAGGACCGTGTTAACAGAGCGACCGAGATCGGCAAAGCCGCCAAGGAAGAAAGCCACGCCAGCGACACCTTGAGTCGTGTTGAATTCGGGAAAGACGAGGCTATTGCCTGCGTCGGCCCCCGTTGGAATGTCGACCGATAGAGTGGATGGAAGTGGATCGATGAGAACCAGCGCCGACAATCCACCCTCATCCTGAGTCGGCGCATGATCGACATTGATGCTCATCGTGCGATCGCCGGCGGATGTCATGAAAGCGGTGCCACGGCCAATTGCCCCACTGGCGCCTGGTTCGGCCGGTGCTCTCCAGCCGATCTCCTGCAAGCCCGAGATACGAGTTGAGATAGTCGAACTGCCATCGGTCGGCTCGTGATGGAAGAGGAAGTGATCGCCACCCATCGTCACAGGATTTGCAGCATCTGTAAGCTGGGCATGAATGGTCGAAATCGGCGATGAAGCGCTCCAAGTCGTCACATCGCCAAATTCAATCTCAAACTCGGCAGGCAAATCGAGTACGTGAGTCGCCTGTCGTTGGTCACCATCGATACCAGTGTAGCTGATACTATCGATGGAGGAACTAGCTTGGTATGTTGCGAGTTGAGGAGTTAGTTCGGCGGAGATGTTGTCCGGAATATCGGATATTCGGACCCCTTGATGGGCTGCGCCGCTGAGGTCGTTGGGTTTGTGATCAATGTAAAGAAAAGAGAACTCTTTTTCGGACGAAGTCAGAAGTGAAACCCGTTGGGATTCTGTCTCGAGATCATCGATAAGAGTGAAATGGCTCAGACCACTGAAACGTAAACTCGCTGCTACAACCACCATGGGCACCACCGGACCCTGACGCCCTTGAACTGTCTCCAACTGCCTGTCTTTTGCGAGAATCAAATGGTCGCCCGGCATCGTAGGATGAGGGCTTGAACCGATCTGCAGACCAATTTCTGAGATTGATCTTGCCTGCCGATCGGCTCTCCAATGATCATTCATCAATAGGTGAAGAGTCTGTCCTGTGAGGCCACCGGAACCGCCGACCCCACCGCCGATGACGTCGACTGTGGCAGATGGAATGTCGTTCAGAATAGTGCCGATATCGAGGAATAGGTCGACTATGTTGATCAGGACAACATCGAAGATCCTCGACAAGAAATCGAGATTTTCAGCCGAATCGAGGCTTGTGTCAGCCTCTTCAGTCCCTCCTAATTCGAATGAGCCAAAGAGCACGACGGCGGTCGGTATGTCTTGAGCAGTAATTTCGATCCGACGATGGTCGGTGGCTGCGCCACCACGTTTCATCCAAGAATGATAATCCACCTTCTCGAGCGATTGGACCGACCTTACCAGAACGAGAGTCTTTGGCGGGTATGCTGGATTGACTGGGAGAGAAGGATCGTCGACGTTCTGCGAGGTGTCGCGAGTGAAATTCTTGACACCGATGATTAGGCCGAGTTGATTCGGTTGGCCACCGGGTAGTTGAGGCTCGGACTTTGATCCGAGCATGGTGAAAGTGCGGTCGATCTCCTCCGTGGTGAGGCTGCCTGCAGGCATTCCGCGCAGCCAGCCGATGGAGTCGGTTGAGTTGCCATAAGTTCCATCGGCGTTCTCGGGTGGAACCTCTGAGCGGTTCTCGTGGAAGTGAATGTGGAGATCTGCCCGCTCATCAGCCCAATACTCGACGGTTGTCAGGCCATTTTCACCGGCACTGCCCGTGCCGTCAGCCATCGTGCTGTCAGTGCGGATTGTGAGAGCAAGCTGTTCAGGGAGGATGGTGGAAAGACGATTAGGATGAATTGCGGCTTCGATGTAGGCCACCTCCCAGACGTCCCGTTCATCTTCGACATCTGGAGGCGAATAGTGGACGTAACCGAAGCCTGCTGTGACGCTACAGGAGATTTGACTGGATGGAAGAGTTGTGAGTTCAATCGGTGAGTAGCGATCTGGGCAGTCGGTCTGGCCGGAATTGTCTATTGAGATCTGGTATGGAGCGGCGATTGAAGCGATGGAAATTCCTGATTCATCGCCACCGTTGAACGCTCCGAAGGTCAGCGCATTGAAAATCGATATGAAGAAATCAGAACCCGCTTCGGAGATATCGAAGTAGAATCGTTCGAGACCGATCCCGAGGGTGAAATCGTAAGGTGTGTGAGTGAATTTTGAATCGATAACCCAAACGTATGATTCACCCTCGGTAAGGATTCCATCGGAATACGCGAATGCTTTGAGGAGACTCACTTCCAGAGTTTCGAGGTTTTCCCAATCGGAATCGGTCATGCTTGAGGGTAGGACGCTGACCTTGTAATCGAGTTGAGGCGCGAGTGAAAGTGTGGTTCCATCGAGTTCGGGGTCGCTGATGTCGATACTGAGGCCAACCTGAATGTCGTCATCACCATCATCGTCGATGTCAACCTGATGAAGCAAGAACTCGGTATCAGAATCGAAAAGAGATAGGAGAGAAGTGATGAAGGTTATCGTCTCGGATTTCTCGACGACGTTACCCTCATCGTCTACATATCGTGTCCAGATGACGTAATCTGTGAGATTGAAAAGAGTCGACCAAATGGTTCTGACCTCGCCAGGTGGACGGCTGTTTTCGTCAGTGAGAATTATGTAAGGCTCGGGATGAATGACTTGTGGCGCAGCGGTTTCGAGCATTGATACATCGGCGAGGGCCTCGTCGATATCGTGGAGTGGGTCGGCGACTGAAGTTTCCTGTACACCGACCCGAACTTGATCGAGTTTGGGGCCGGCAAGTTTGCTCACAGTATCACTGCTGACCACCTGCTCGCGTTGGTTGAGGACTTCGCTGAGTTCATTGAGAATTGCGAAGTCCTCGGATTCAATTCTCTCCTCTCCACTGACAGCAGCGAAAGGGGCGAGGGTCGGAAGAAGAAATAGGGCTACGATTAGAATTGGCAATGAAATTCTGGCTCGGGGCGCTTGGCTGATCAAGCGCACTGAACTGTGGTCCATGAGCGCACCTCTCTGAGGTGCGATTTAGGGTCTTGGGCGACGGGGGTGGTTGATGCATCGTCTTGCCATGGTGGTGGAACTCAGCGGAAGGCGACTTTGATTCAAATGAATCAGAGACTCACTGTCTCGATTGCGCCGCATGATGGGCAAGCTGTTCGAGCGACATCGTGACCCTCTGGAAGTGTGACTTCGAATCGCAACTCACACTGGCTGCAATCCTGTTGCACGAGTCGTGATTCGGGCTCGGATTCTTCGGACTCTTGCGTCTCATCTGAATCTTCGACATCTTCCTGATCGGGTTCAATCTCTTCTGGTGACGGCGGAGATGGCAAATCCTCGCTGACCGGTGGAGGGGGAGCTGGGAAGTCATCGTCGAGTAGTGAATTTGCATCCGGCTCTTGGACTGGAGGAGGAGGAGCTGGCAAAGGGTTTGCCATCTCATCTCCAATCACAGCTTCCGGCGACCAAATATCAGCGTTGGTGCCAGCGCCGTCATCATGTGAAAATTCTACCATATCATCTCGGCCAACCGAATCATCCTCGCCAAATTCAGCGAGTAAGTCCGCGGCCGGGCTGGATGGTGCGTTTGCGGTAATCGGCCCGGGTGTGTTCATCAGAGCCTCAAGGTCAGTATCACCCATCGCCACATCCGAACTGATGGTCGCCTGTGGGTCACTGGCGCCCGACATTCCCGTGCCGTACTGTCCAAACTGAGATGTCGTTGACATCGAAGCGGGTTGATCCATCGTCACCGAGCCAGCACCAAACATCGCTTTCTGCTCCTCCACGGAGAGTTCGCGAGGTTCTTCTTCCTCAGCTTCGGCCTGCTCAGCGAGAAGCGCTTCTAGGCGCGCGTTTGACATTCGGCGCCACGACATCATTCCAATGCCGCCGACAACGAGTAGAATCAGAATTACAGCCAACAAAGCCATGACCATTGGACTGAGCTCTGAGTCGTCGTCAGCAAGAGAGCGTACAGTCACATAGTAAGTGACTTGAGTCGAAACTCCAGCATCATTTACAACTGTGCAAATCACTTGGATAGTGCCTCTATTCTGGAAGTCTTGGATGACCTTTGCACCGCTCGCGTCTACATCATTGTCGGTGATGCCGTCGTCGTCGCTATCCATCTCGGCATCAAAGTCCCAGTAGAATTGCATATTCGGCGATTCGGCATCCATCGCCTCGGCGTTGAATTGATGTGGCTCGCCCAGAATCACTGTCATCTCTACCGTCTGTTCAGGCACAATCGGCGGCGTCGAATCATAAAGATCGATAATTGCAATCTTTTCAGTAACCTGACCCTCCTTATCCGTCACCCTCAGCTTAACCTCGTGGTCGCCGGGTTCGTAGGATGAATCGAAGCGGAATGTGAATGTCTTTCCATCTTCCCAATCCCAATTACTGTAGTAATCGATGACCTCATCATCGACAAGCCATTCGACTGTTTGAACTCCCCAATTATCCTCGATTGAAGCGGTCAGCAAAAGTTGGTCATCGAAATCCTTGCGAATCGTATCGGTGGCCGAGAGACTAACGCTCGGTGGAGAAATATCCTCAACTGATATGTCGAAATAGACACTGGCGCTTCGGCCATCCTCGGAGACGACGCGCAAACCGATACTGATCTGCGTCGGCTCGTCCCAACTGACCATAATCGAAGAGCCAGCAGTATCGTGGAATCCATCTCCGTTGGTATCCCACTGGAATCCTGTCTCGCTATCTATCTGATTCGAGAGATTCGGTGTTTCCGATGCGTCGAGAAGAATCTCGGCGCCAACATCAATTGTACTCAGCGTCGATGAATTAGTAATCGTAGGATTGAGAACGGGAATCAAATCCATCACCACAGTGGTCGCGACATAGCCCGTACCTGCGCCGCCACCGGAGGGGCCTGCGCGATTGTCGACGACGAGGAAGAGATCCTCGCCCGCGTACTCAGATGTGACCGACCAAGCGAGGGTTCGCTCGTCAGAAACCAGTAACATGTCAGTTTCATCGATTCGAGTCGCAGCGGTTCCACCTTGCTGGTAAAGATCGAGTTGAGATTGTGTCATGAGGAAAATGTCAGGATGTCCCTCCATCGTCGTCGCAAAGAAATTGATTTGAGTCCCTTCATCAAGCATCAAAGGACCTGCGAGTACCGAGTGACCTCCAGTTTCTAGGCGAACGATTGTGTCAACTACGCCGAAGACAGGTGAATTGACTTCTTCCACATCAAGAATTACAGTAGCCAAAGACCCACCCTGAGCTCCATTACCTTGGTCCTGTGGGTGTGCCATATTGTCGAGCACGATATACCATCGAGTATCGCCACGATCGTCGGGCGTGGTCCAATGCCAAGTGCCCTCACCGGTAAATGACTCGAATACCGACTCGACCTCCCAAACTGTGTCATGCCGGTAATTTTGTTCGTTTTGATAGACGGAAATCGAGCTTGCAGAGAATAGCAGCAAATCGACATCTGTATTCGCGTTGACATCGAAGGATAGCGTGTCGCCAGGAGATAGGACCCCCAAATCGACTCGGACGCAGGCTCCATCGTCGATATCCCAGTTAGCAGGAAGCATCTCCAAATCGGCTGGCGTGCAGGAGATTACACCCTTGCTTGCGGCATCGATAACTGGTGCTGCCGCGGTCAAGAGAACGAGGACCATCATCACGGCGGATATGCGACGCATCGCGCATGGGTTCACCCTTACCTTTTGAATCGTATCGCAATCGCGTTCGGTTGAATATCACGATGAGTCGGGACGAATCCGCGAATTTAGTCGTCCTTTGGAATAGGTGTTGGAGGAAACCATCGAAGGACGATGACATCGCCGACGGACCTCACCCAATTCCATGGAATCGCCACGTGAACTCGGCCTTCGACGAGGTCGGCTGGAGGGTCGGCAACGAAGATGTGAGTGCAGCGCCAAGAGTCGGTTTCGATGACCGTGTCGTGGACGGTTCCGAGTAGGCGACCATCCGGAAGGATGACCGGTAGTTCTCGAATCGCACTGACTTCGCTCTCGACCATCGAAGGCTGCCGCACTCGGGGATGAAATCAACTTACTCCCGAGGATGCTTACTTTCCTAGGTTCTTGTTGGCCTTCAAGGAAGGGCGGAGCTTCTCAGCGCCCTTGCCCTTGTTGAATAGACCGCGTCCGCGCTTGCCAGCGCTGGTCTTTCCGCGCTCAGCGCGGCCGCGGTGGCTATTGCCCTCAGCAATCCAGCCGAGTTGCTTGTCAGACTTGATTGCCGGGTGGTGTGGATCGAGCATGATGACTTCGTAGAACTTGTTCTTACCATCCTCGCCGACCCAGTAGGAGTTGAGAACTTCGAGGTTAGGGTAGCGCTTGTTGGTTCGCTCCTCAGCCATGCGCTGAATGGACTTGGCCATGGTGATCTTCTTGATACCAGCCTTAGACGGCTTGCGCTTCATGTGGATCTTACCCTTGCGCAGTCCTCCACGTCGTACACGCGTGCGGACTACAGTAACGCCTTGTTTCGACTTGTAGCCGAGGCGGCGGGCTGCATCGAGGCGAGTTGGACGATCGACGCGCTGGAAGACAGGCTCGCGGCGCCATCCGGCCATACGGTCGCGACGGTGTGCTGCGGGAATGTTCTCCTTCGGTTGCTTCCAAACCGAACCAAGGTGCTTCATGACTCCCATATCTGACCCTCCAAGCATCCCGCCGACCTAACTCCCCTTTATGAGCCTACTCTAATGAGTAGAGGATTTTGGTCCGCGCTCCCGGACTTGAACCGGGGACCCCCTGATGGCTGCCTACAACCAATGTGTTTCCAGTCTACAGTCAGGTGCTCTAGCCAACTGAGCTAAGCGCGGTACGGGTTGCTCGACCAACCTCTTGTTTATCTCGCTTTCCAGTGGGCTTTCGGCTAAACACCTTCACTCCGATAATCGCAGTGCAACCCCCTTCTCCCCCCTCAACTGTTAAGAAGGCCGAAATGGCACTTCGCGGACGTAAGGCGTACTGCCAAGGGATGCACGGAGGACACGGGATGGGGGACGGTTCGTCATCAGGGTTGAGCGGAAGTTCTGCAAGTACAGCGGGTGGAAGGATTCCAACCGCTCTAACAGATCGTGAACTCGAGTCATTTGGAACTCCCGATCCGCGCATTCTCGTATGTGGTTGCGGCGGCTCGGGCAATAACACGATGAATCGTATCACGCACATTGGAGTTGAGGGCGCTATCACAGTCGCAATCAACACCGATAAGCAGCACCTCGACCACACGCGTGCGCAGCAGAAACTCCTAGTTGGTCGCCACATCACTCGTGGATTGGGTGCCGGTGGCGACCCAGTCACTGGCCGCCGCTGTGCGGAGGCCGGGCGCGATGTCATCACTAGGATCGTCTCCGGGGCTGATCTCGTATTCGTCACCGCCGGATTGGGTGGTGGAACCGGTACTGGTATCGCGCCAATAGTCGCTGAAGAGGCAAAGCGATCTGGGGCGCTCGTCGTAGCGATTGTCACAACCCCATTCTCCGTTGAGCGCCGTATGCGCATGCAGCGCGCTCTCGAGGGCCTTGACCTGCTGCGAAAGGCAGCAGATGCGGTCCTAGTCCTCGATAATAATCGACTTCTCCACTATGTGCCAAATCTGCCTCTCGACGAGGCCTTTTCAATCATGGATCAGCTCATCGCTGAAATCGTCAAAGGAATCGTCGAAACAATCACGCTTCCAAGCCTAATCAACCTCGATTTCGCTGATGTGCGGGCGATCATGAAGGGAGGTGGAGTCACCATGATGTTGTATGGAGAGAGCGACCAAGGGGCGGAAGAAGTTGTCCATGAATCTCTCAACCATCCACTTCTCGACATCGAAATAGATGGGGCAACGGGCGCACTCATCCACGTAACTGGTGG
>DUJH01000031.1:0-1687 GCA_013329905.1 Candidatus Thalassarchaeaceae archaeon
GAGGAATCCCATCGATTTCCAGCATCGCGCATTTCGGACATCCCGCGAGGAGAGAACATGCCACGAACCCGAGTGGAGATGCCACCCTCTTCAGTCGTCAGAATAATCTCGTCACCCTTCTTGACCGAGCCACGATAGAGAATTACATCGAGAGTCTTGCCTAAGCCCCGCTCCTCCTTCATCTCGAGAACGGTGCCTTCGCCCGCCCCCTCAATATCGGTCAACTGCTCGACTAAGTAGCGCTCGGCCATGCCAATTACAACAGCCAGCAAGTCCTGGATTCCCTCGCCCTCACGAGCAGAAATCGGCACCAGTGCAATCTCCTTGGTGAAATCCTTGATTCGGTCGTATCGGTCGATATTGAAGCCATGTTCAGCAAATTGACCAACCAAATCCCAGTAACGCTGATCAAAATAACCCAGAGTATCACGGTTTTGTTCACGCATTGCCAGAGCCATAGGACGGTCTCGCTCAGCCCGCCAACCGTGAAGTCGGTCAACCTTGTTTGCAGCAATAACGAACGGCGTCTTCGCCGCCTTCAAAATCCGAATAGATTCGATAGTCTGAGGCCGCACACCCTCCATGATGTCAATCATCAGAATGGCAACGTCCGCAAGAGAACCTCCCCGAGCGCGCAGGGTTGAGAACGAGTGGTGCCCAGGTGTATCAATGAACAAAAGACCAGGTGAATCAAACGACTTTCCACCAAGAAGCGGACCACAAAGTTCGTTCAGTAAATCTGCGGGAACTTCAGTGGCGCCGATGTGCTGGGTTATGCCACCAGCCTCACGATCCATCACGCTTGCTTGACGACCAGATCCCAATCCACGAATATGGTCGAGAAGTGAGGTCTTACCGTGATCGACGTGTCCTAAAACAGAGACAATAGGTTGGCGGCGTCCAGACATTTCAAACACCTCATGCTCAATCCTCTGTCAAGTTGTAGTTTCACTCGTAAATTTGGCTCTCAGCGTCACGAGACCACTCGACGACGCCATCTGGGAACCATAGTCCCAATTCGAAGGCAGCGGTATCCTCACCGTCTGAGCCGTGGATTATGTTGTGACCGATGTCCATTGCGAAATCTCCGCGAATTGTGCCTGGAGCAGCATCGCGGCCGTTGGTTGGTCCGATGACGTTTCGAGCCACTGAAATTGCCTCAACACCCGTCCAAGCCATAGCGACTACAGGTCCTGATGTGATGAATTCGATTAGACCGGGGTAAAATGGGCGCTCGGAGTGAACTGCGTAGTGCTTCTCAGCGAGTTCCATAGAAGGGGTAAGCTGGCGCAGGCCAACGAGGCGCAGTCCCTTGGTTTCGAAGCGCTGGATGATGTTGCCAACTAGGCCTCGTTGCACTCCATCAGGCTTCACCATAATGAATGTCGTCTGCATTCCCATGGTGCGGGCGACCCGACACCCCCTTTTCAATCAAACTCGATTTGGTAAATGAGACGGATAATCGCGTAAGTCAAGAGGGGTATTTGCCTCCGGCTAAACAATGGGCGAGGATTGCTGCGATAACGACCATGGCCCAGAGGGCCATGTGCACGTGAAGGGCGCAGCCTCTGAAACCGCCGTTCTTGAGGCTGAACTTATTCTCGAAGACGACTCTCCAGCGATTCCGAAAAGCGAAATCCCTCCAATTGGAGAAATAATTGGAGATTTCCTAGAGTCGCGAGGCTAC
>DUJH01000031.1:1861-3785 GCA_013329905.1 Candidatus Thalassarchaeaceae archaeon
CTAGCTTTGGCAGCCGGCGCATTTGCAGTTGTTGGAATTCTAACGGTGGTTATTCTTCAATCTGTAATCTTCGATGGGATTGTAGACGACATCAAGCAAGATATTGGAATCTACGAACGCGTTCCAGTTTGGGAACGCGGTGAGTGGCCATACATCACAGAACACCCCCACTCATACGTGATGGAGTTCGGCCCCTATTCTATCCTCGAAACCGAAAACGAATGGAATTCTACACACCACTTCGTCGAATTCATCCTGCCAATGACCGAAGGTGGATCTGCACCAAATGGCAAGGTAAGTCTCGGATTATGGCTACCCGACGTCCCAGAGGGCACCAAAGTACCAGTAATCGCTGAATTCGGGCCATATTTCGATGAGACCTCAGTTCAGACTGGTCCTGTTGAACAGCCCGGTACTTGGCTTGGTGGCATGATAATCGATCAAATCCTACCGCACGGCTTCGCTTTCGCGCAAGTATCGGTAATGGGAACCGGCCGCTCAAATCACTGCATGGACCTGATGGGCAACGCAGAACAACTCGGTGTTGACGCTGCAGTAACTTGGCTTGGAACTCAAGATTGGTCGAATGGTCGCGTTGCCATGATCGGTAAGTCATACGATGGCTCGACACCTTGGCAGGCAGCGACATTCGGCAATGAGCACCTTGCAACAATCGTCCCAATCTCAGGGCTCATTGGTGTTATGGAATTGATGTGGAAGAACGGTTCTTCCGAAGCTCGAGCACCATTCATGCACAACGGTGTTTACGGATCCTATGGAATCGACGGAGACACAGAAGACATCGGCAATATGTGCCCCGACTACATCATCGGTCCCGGCACCGGCGTAGGTGCCTGGATGTGGGGTGGAGAAGCCGCTGGCACTTACTGGAAGGAACGCTATTTCCTAGACCGTGTACTGGATAATTACGAAGGTTCAGTCTACCTCATTCAGGGAATGCAAGACTGGAATGTAGACCCTCACATGGCTGTTCCAGTGATTAATCAACTGAAGGATGCTGGAATCGATGCGAAGGGCTTGTTCGGTCAGTGGGACCACGATTATCCTGACCGACCGGATTACCACTTTGACCGCTCTGGCGAAGGGCGTGGGCGTGAAGGATACCCTCAGATGACTCGTTTTGATTGGATGCAGGACTTGCTTGAATGGTTCGACTTCTACTTGCTTGACGAGGGTGAGCAGCCTGGACTCTGGATTGAGATTCAGACCAATCAGGGCCAGTGGAGGTTGGAGGACCGTTATCCACCAGAGGGGATGACTACACTTGCTCTTGACTTAGGAGGGGCGCTCTCGAACGTTGCTGGAACTACGAATATTCTGCCTACTGGGTCGACCGGTCCTGTGTACGAGACTGCGCCTCTAGAGGAGGATATCTGGATTGCTGGCTTGCCTCGATTGCATGTTGATGTAACTACTGCCACCATAGGGGGGCAGATCTACGCAGTGTTGGAGGATTGTAATGAGAATGGCTCATGCATCCACATTGGTCATGCGATCATGGACTTGCGTTACCACGAAGGTGGTACCGAGGAGCAGACTTGGTTACCTCTGTTTGAGACTATCAACGCTAAGATGGAATTCTTCACTATGGATGTACAGGTTGCCGCTGGTCACACGCTGCGGCTGAGCCTCGCTAGCACCGGCGAGGATTACCTTCCTGCCTCGACGAGTTCTGTTGTGACGATTCAGGAAGGAGCCAGCTCAAACCTATTGCTTGACTTGATTGACCCGGCCGAAAAACTCCTCTTCGACCCTCCAACCTGCACGCATACTGCATGCACCGACTGGACAAATTCGACCTCTTGAGTACTTGTTCATCGTCGAATCCGGGCGAATCTTCAAGGGATGACGGACTCATCAAGGATTGATGTTAGAAGGGAATGTGAACGAGTACCGTCAAGCC
>DUJH01000031.1:4060-4530 GCA_013329905.1 Candidatus Thalassarchaeaceae archaeon
TGCTTGAACTTGTGGATGTATTGGGCTACGATACCGGAATGACCCTCGATTCCATCATTTACACAGGCACGACATTGGCGATCCTAATTGGAAGCGGCCTTTCCCTCACAGGTGTGTTGAATGATACAATGAAAATGGGACTTGGTGCAACTCTGATAGCAGTTTCTTTCCTCGACCTGATTCGACGAATTTCATCCATCAATGAAGAACTTGGATGGTATGGCGGCACATGGCTCGAGGCGATTCAATGGGGGTGGGTTCACGAGCAAATGGAACTCTCATTCCTCGGTATGCTGATTGGCATTTTCATTATGACACGGTGAACCGGTCAAGAGATGTTGTTGAGGCCACTTTCTAGGTCTGCGATGATGTCCGCGGCCTCCTCTATTCCAATCGAAAGGCGAACCATCCCTGGTGTGATTCCAGACTTTGCCTTGTCCTCATCCGACACCAATCGATGTGTCATCGAC
>DUJH01000010.1:0-233 GCA_013329905.1 Candidatus Thalassarchaeaceae archaeon
CGCGTGGGCGATTTCGACAGTTTGTGCAATATCGATGATGGTCATCGTCGGGTTCGCAGGGCTCTCGAGATAAACTGCCTTGGTATTCGGGTGCTTAGCCAACTCAGCCTCCAATCCTGCCGGCTCGAGCCGTGGAACACGTGAGTGAGAGATGCCGATTCTCGGTAATTCAGAAGTCAACAAATGATCGGTCGAGCCGTACAAAACCTGCTGCGTGATGATATGGTCGCCGG
>DUJH01000010.1:461-13791 GCA_013329905.1 Candidatus Thalassarchaeaceae archaeon
GAGACCTCATCCGCATTATCCATGCCATAGCCTTCGAGCGCTGAGATTTTCTTGGCTAGAACCTCCATAGTCGGATTGTTCCCACGGGTGTAGATGTAAGCCTCGCTCTCGCCTCGACCCCAGCTCTCAATCGCCTCTGAATTCTCGAAAACAAAGGTCGATGTTTGGTGAATTGGATTGATGTGCGAACCCGAGGGGTCGTGCACCTCTCCAGCATGGACTGCCTTTGTACCGAAGCCTTGTTTTTTGGAATCGTTATCCTCTGCCATCTTCGAACCTCGGGATTGACCGAGTCACTTCGCGCCTATTACCTAAACGACGGTAATCTTCGTCGAAAGTGGACAGACTGAGATGTCTAATTTATTCCGCCCTTTACGTAGCGGCGGGTCCACTTCAGCCTGCGCGGATTGCGCTTCAACTTCAAGTGGTTCTTGCGTGCCTTCGAATCCTTGAACCAGAATGTGGTGCCGTCGCGCTTGACGAACATCATGCCGGTACCAGGCTCGATTTCCTCATGGGTGAAGCTGCATACTCTACGCTCTGGCATATCCAATCACCTCATCGAGCGCTGAGTCGACGCGCCTCACGGCCCGTGTCCTTCAGCATCAGAATGTCTCCAACCCTAATCGGGCCGACTACGTTGCGAGTAATGATGCGACCAATGTCGCGTGGGTTCTTCGCGTCGTTCACGCGAACTTTCACTTGGGTGGCCTCACCGGTCATACCGGTTCGGCCGACGATCTCGACGACCTCTGCGGGCCATGCATCGACTTCTACCATTTCATTCCCTCCGTATCTTCCGATTCAGTGCGTTCAAGCAGAAAGGGTCTCGAAGTGGCCCTTGACTTCGTTGAAGCGGTCAGCGCCGTCCTTACTGACGTCCATCACTACGATTGCTGCGGTGCGTGTGCCAGTTGGCATTCCGGCAGCCTCAGCGAGGTAAGCTTGGTCTTCGACGTAGATGAATGGAATTTCTTTCTCTTTGCAGATCATTGGGATGTGGGCTAGGAGTTCGCTAGGATTGACGTTTTCTGCCATGACGACCATCTTAGCAGTGCCGCGTTCTGCAGCCTTTGTGACCTCGTTAGCGCCCTTCTTCAGCGCGCCTCTTCCGTCTTTGCCTAGGGTCTTCACCATCTCGTAGACTTGCTCTTGTACGTCCTTTGGGGTCTCGTATGCTATGTGTACACTCATTGGATTCACTCCTCATGTTGGGTAGTCCGGCGCACGGCGTGGCCGATATAAACGCAGCGGATTACCTACGATAAATTTGAGCGGCGGTCTACTCGAGAGATTGCTGATTGGTGGTGGGGCAAATTGTGTTGGAATTAGTCCGCAGTGTTCGGATTTCAAGAGATTAAATTTCGCAGACCGCGGGCGAGAGCGGGGGCAGAACTGACCACCGCTCTCGGGTTAGGGAGGGAGTCCGAACTGTGGACGCCGTCCACGTGATTTGCAAGTCTTGAAATTGCGCCTGCAGTGAATAATCCGTGGGTGCAGGCGGCGTGGACAGCTGTTGCACCTTGTCGGCGGAGAGCGTCACTCGCTCGACAGATTGTTCCTCCGGTACTGATCATGTCGTCGACGATTGCGACGATTTTTCCATCGACATCGAGGTCTTTTGGTGTGTGTTCAATGGTGTGAGCGTCGATTCGAGTCTTTTCGAGGTAGCTGAATTCGCAACCCATCAGATTTGCTACCTCGGTGGCGCGAGCGATTGCGCCTTTGTCAGGGCTGAGGATGAAGTCGGGTTGGACTTCGGCCGACAATCGCTCGGCGACCTCCGACATCGCGCTGACGAACTCGACCGGAACATCGAGTCCCTCGAGGACTTCTGGCGCGTGGAGGTCTAGGACGGCGATACCGTCGCAACAGCGCGCGAGCATTTCTCCAATTACACGCGCGCTTACAGCCTCGCCAGGCGAGAATCGTTTGTCCTGGCGAGAGTACCCGAAGTATGGAATCGCGAGGAAGACGCCGGGGCCGACGTCAGGAAGGCTCTGTGGCTCTTCGCCTTTGTAGTTCGAGAGATCTCCTTTGCGAACCGAAGCGATGGCTTCGAGCAGCAGAATCGTCTCGAGAACACCCGAGTCTGGATAGGTGTTTGAAACCAGCACGACAGGCTCGCTGCGCACCGATTCTATGGACTCGGATGGCACGCGGACGTAGCCCTCGCCATCCGGGAATCGTCGGCTGATCAAATCAACAGATTCCATTCCTAGCAATGGAGCTAGAGACTCTGCTATCGCTCGGCCTGAGGAACCACTCAAAACCGGCATGAGTGCTCCTCGCGAGTGGTGAGTCCTTCATGACTTCTCCGATGGCAAGCCAGACACGCCGAAGAGCAGATGGGCACCTTCAAAATGGGTATGCCTCTCGGCGGGTCTGCTCAAGGGCGTGTAGCTTAGTTTGGCTGGAGCACCCGGCTGATAACCGGGAGGTCACAGGTTCAAATCCTGTCATGCCCACCACCTCTCCTCCATCGTTGATGTCAATCGTGGGCACGCCAAGGTCTGTTGAGAGACCTCGTGACATGTAATTCGAATCAATCAATTTTCGAGTGATTCGCCACTATTCAGTGCGAGATAGCTTGGCAAGGTGATCAAGCGATTCACTTTGCAGCGAAGGATCAATTCATCGAGGAAGGCAGTTGTCCTGGCGAGTTGTTTGACTGGAATAATCAGCGAATCGGGTAGATCGTACTTTCGGCGAAGGGTCGAGTGCGTATTGACAAGGACTCCGCGGTAGGTCCGCTTCACTTTCACAAAGCCAACAACATTCCCGATATCGACGCCATCATTGTCCATGACTGCTCTATCTACAAGCTCGTCTGGTGCCCACAATTGCTCGTCGATGCGGATTGTATTGCGCCAGCGACGCTGGAGTTCTCGCATCGATTTGGAAAGTTTGACACCGCCATCTGGTCGAATGCTGTGTATCAGCTCCTTCGACAGTGGGGCTGCACCAGCGGGTTTGCGCATGTAATCGCCGGCGACGTCATCGACGACCTCGAGCCTCATCGATCTGACGAATTCATCTCGTGGATGAGATCTCTCTCCAGTGATTATTCCGACGAGAGTCTCGCCAACGTACACTTCTCTCTGTAGTAATTCTTGGATACGGTATTCTTCGCTCATTTTGTTCCCTCGTTCGGCTGGGTTAGTGCATCCCCTATGCTTGTCCCATGCTGTGTTCTGCTCATCAGCCCTTATAGTCTCGGTTAATCAAGACTGATAATCCAATTGAAAAATTCAATCTAAAATGAAAATTTCAATTGAAAAACTAAAGTGAGTTTGATTTTTTGAGTGATTATCGGAACTTTGGTTCTGACGGATTCCGTAGAGGTGAGATTGGCCTGGGAAATCTCAGCGAAGTCGGTTGAGAATGCCTCTGTGACGAGGCAGAGACTTGAATCGCGCTTCCGGAATATAGGAATTCAAAATCGGATAACGTTCATGTGTATCCGACTATTCGGCTTTTCGTGGCCCCCTCAGCTGACCTCCTTGCTGACATCCGTTCACACTCAGGAACACCTCGTACGGTCGGCCTATCTGATTCCGTCATCGCTGACTTTGCAGCTCGCGATGCAACGCTCTCTCGCGCCATTGCAGAGGCTCACAAAGCACATATTGCTCTGCGCTCCGAGGTCGGTGGAGCTACATTGATGCTCAACGAATCTGATCTCGTAGAGAAACTACAGGAAGATTACATCAATTTCTACAAACCGGAGACAGTTAATCCGTACATTCCCATCGCAGCCCGCGGTCCATGGATCATCACTTCTCACGGACGTGTTCTCCACGATAACGGTGGATACGGCATGCTCGGCATAGGCCACGGGCCCGACCCAATCATGCAAGCGATGGGAAAGAATTGGGTCATGGCGAATGTCATGACTCCGTCTTTCAGCCAGAAGCGATTAGCAGATGCGCTTCGAAAAGAAGTTGGACACACGCGCGGTGGCTGCCCATTCTCACGCTTCGTCTGTCTCAACAGCGGATCCGAATCAGTAACAATCGGAATGAGGATTGCTGATATCAACGCGAATCAGCTGACTGGACCTGGCGGTCGCCACGAAGGAAAGCCAATCAAGCTCCTTTCACTGAAACAATCGTTTCACGGCCGCACTCAGCGGCCGGCCTCAATCTCGGATTCATGTAAGGACCCATACAACACAAATCTCGCCTCATTCCGAGATCGCGACCACATCCTGACCGTCGAGCAGAACGATATCGACGGATTGAGATCTATTTTCGCCCGCGCCGACGATCAGGGATTCTTCATCGAGATGATGGCGATGGAGCCAGTACAGGGAGAAGGGAGCCCTGGTTCGTGTATTTCCCGAGAATTTTACGACGAGGCTCGCAGGCTGACAAAGGCGCACGGCTCGCTGCTTCTTGTCGATTCGATTCAGGCTGGATTGCGCGGACATGGATGCCTTTCGGTCGTCGATTATCCAGGATTCCAAGACGCTGAAGAACCGGATCTTGAGACTTGGTCAAAGGCCCTCAACGCGGGACAATTTCCGTTGTCTGTGATTGGATTGAGTGAGCGCGCGGCTGGATTGTATGTCGTTGGAGTTTATGGTAATACGATGACGACGAATCCTCGCGCTCTCGAGACGGCTGTGGCAGTTCTCGAGAGGGTCACACCCGCGATGCGGCAAAACATCCGAGACGCGGGTGTGGAATTTGTAGCCAAATTGAAGATGCTGCAGGCCGAATATCCAGATTGCGTTACCTTAGTTCAGGGAACCGGGCTTCTGCTCTGCGCGGAGTTGGATAAAGATCGATTCCCAGTTATAGGATTTGGTGGAGTCGAAGAGTGGTGCCGCGAGCAGGGACTCGGGGTGATTCATGGCGGCAAGAATGCGCTAAGATTCACGCCACACTTTGGGCTGACTAGCGCTGAAATCGATTTGATTATCTCAATCGTCAAGGATTGTCTTGACCATTTCATTGGACTCGAGCAGGCCGCTGTTGCTACTGCTTGATTGGATAATTCGCCTGTGCGGCGCGCTGAATTTCCTGCGACTTGCTCGCCATCAGAACCATGAGTGTCAGCCTTCACGCTCGCCTCGATGTCGAAGGTAGTTCACCTGCGGGGTGAGGTGGATGCTGTGTATACGGCAATCGCTGACCGGCTTGAGCGGGCTGGTGCCACTCTCACGGCGAAGCGAGAAGATGCAGAATTAACAATCTCTCTTGGGAATGCTTCCGACACCGCTTCGCAGCCGGTAGATATTGCAGTGATTCCTAATTATCTGGAGGACCCCATAGCTGACCTCATTGTCAGAGTTCATGACATCTTGGTGCCTGAGGGAGTGATTGGTTGGGGCAGCGATGTTCTCAACGAATGGGTCGCATGGACTAGAGAAGGATCCGAAGGAATTGCTCCGCAAGACATTGAAGCGCGTCATTGGGTACATATCCGCGACGCGGCGGACGCAATTACTCTCATCGCGCTTGCCGACGCTGATGCCATGACACAGGGTGTCATCGACCTCGCTGGTCGGCGAGCCTGGAGTGCCGATGCAGTTCTTGGAGAAATGAATCTACTATGGGGGCGCTACACTGACGCGCTCAACCTGACTCATACGATTGAGTCGCTGACCAACGTTCCCAGTCCGGCCGCGAAACAAATCGACAAGCCTGTTGAGCGCCCGAACCTCGGCCCGCTGCACGAAGCGATGCTAGCCGCGGGCCGTGAGGAAGGGTGGCGACCGCTAACAGCGATGCGCGTCGGGTTGATGGAACTCTTCGCTCACACGCAGGACGAGTGACTTCACACGGATTACCGTGGGATTTGTTGAATTGGTTCAGAACCGATTCAGGAACGGTCAGACTGGACCTGCTTGCGCACATCCTGAGCTGCTGCCTTGATGCCTTGCATAGTCTTGCGAACACGTGTTCCAGCAGCGTTCACACCCTTGTCATGCTTCGCAGCATCTTTCAGGGTGTCATTCAATTCATCAATCATGTTCTGTAACATTGCCTCAACAGACATAACGCTGCGCCCATCCGCGACGACTCTTAAGCAATGCTCCGTCCCTTATTTTGCTGAGTATATCGATTTCATGCTCTTAAATTACCTTGAAATGTTGATTTTTAGGGCTATAGGGGCGTATTCCCTTACTGGTAAAGCGATGTCTAGCCCGAAAATAAATTCGACCTTTTTCGAATTGCCGTTTCCAGCAATTTTGATTATTCGGCGAAGAGGTCCGCGCCGAGAAGTGGCAACAAAACACTTGCATCTCCTTCCACAACTACATGTGGGGCATCCGGACGAATCTTACCCCAAGAAATTGCTTCTTTGAGGCGCGCTCCCGAGAGTGAACCATCGTGTTCGGGCGCGGTGGTGATACCAACAGCTGAGTCCAATCCATCACGATACTGATTCCACCAGATGACGTGATGCTTTGAGATGCCGCCGCCAACCATCAGAGCATGGCTCTCCTTAGCAGTCCAAGTCAGGTCCGAGAGAATCTGCTCGTCGGCTAGGAAATCGACCATGAAGTTTGGATTCTTCTGTCGGTGCATGAAGAGCTGAGCACCGATCGAGCCATCGGAAAGTCCTGGGATGACCATCGGAATTCGGTGCTTGGCAACCCAGTGCAGAAGCGAATTCTCGTCTTCGATGCGGTCGCCCATTGCCCAGCAGAGTTCGACAGAGCCGAATCCCAACCAAGTATTGTCAGGCTGTGCGGCAGCCCGCTCTTCCTCGATTTCTTCTAACCAAGGCAGCACGATATTTTCGAGAACCTCGCCGTAACATTCGTTTGGTACTATGACATTGCCCAAGCGGTTGAGTCCCTCTTCACCGAGCGCGATATCGTCGAGGTTGAAGTCTCCATGAAAGTAGTCCTGGAAGGTCCGAGCGATGTCGTGATCGAGCGTTCCGCAGGTGGTGATGATGACGTTGAACGACTTGCGCTTGACCGCTTCGAGAAAGAATCCCCGCGTCCCCGTTGCACATAGGCAGGCCGGGAAGGACAACCAATTCAACACACCCTCCTCGTCGGTTTTCGCCATCGAAGAACCCAGAATGTCACGCGCGTGCGCGAGCTTGGTTGCGGTGAACCCCCCGGCTCGCGCCATCTGGTCAATGAGTGAGCGTGGGGTGTCAATTGCGGCGAAGTCGTAATCTTCGACTGGCGCCGTAAAGTCGTCACGCGAATAGGCTGTCACGGACCGGTCGGCTCGCTCTTTCGTATTCAAGTCGCCGAAAGGAGAGAGATCTCATTTCGCTCAGTGAAAGTCAATCATTCAGCGGTTTGAATCTGGTAGATGCGATCGCGCAGCGCTGCTGCGCGCTCGAATTCCAATCGCTCGGCGGCTTGTTTCATCTCTTTCTCTAGTCGTCCGATGAGTTTCACTCGGGCATCCTCGTCTGCAGGAGCACCTTCTGCCGTTGCCTCTGGTGCTTCAGCCAGCGCGTCATTAGCCGCAGATACCCAATCGGGCTGACTAACATTGTCGAGCACCGAATCTGTCGAATTCCACGATCCCGCACCGAGCCCGAACTTCTTGACAATGCCATCTAATCCCTTGGTTCCGGGCTTGCGCGCTACCAGCCGGCGACCACCGCCTCGACCCTTGCCGGCTGCGCCAGCTAGCAGATCGTCGACCTCCGCGCCCATCACTGGAAGCGCCTTGTGGATGGTGCGCGGAGTGATTCCATTCGCCGCGTTGAATTCTTCTTGACGCACCCTCCGCGCGTCGGTTTGCTTAATCGCCGCCTCCATCGAGGCTGAGACCTTATCGGCGTAGAGAATCACTCGCCCATTCTCATTTCGGCTGGCACGTCCGATTGTCTGCAGCAGCGATCGCTCGTTGCGCAGAAACCCCTCGCGTTCGGCATCGAAGATAGCCACCAGCGACACTTCTGGAATGTCCAAACCTTCTCTCAGTAGATTGATTCCGACAATGACATCGATGTGTCCAATCCGAAGCGCCTTGATTATCTCGGTACGCTCAATCGTATCAATCTCCGAGTGCAGATAATGCGCCTTGACATTCATCTTGAGCAGATATTCCGCGACTTCCTCTGCGAATTTGATGGTCATTACGGTCACAAGAACTCGCTCATTCTGCTCAACACAGCGATTGATTTCGCTGAGCAGATCATCGACTTGTCCTTTCGTCGGCCGAATCTCGACCTCTGGATCGAGCAAACCAGTCGGCCGAATCTCCATCCTCACGGCTTCGGGGAGTTCTCTGAGAATTTCCTCCATCGCGAATCGTCCGAGTTTCTTGTCTACGTCTGGCTTACCACGACCTCCACCAGCCGGTGCGTGAAGCAATCCATCGTGCACCGGCCGACCAACGACTTCGGCTAAATGGCGTAATTCCCTCTCACCCGGAGTCGCACTGACATACATCATCTGAGGAATCAATTGCTGGAATTCTGCAATTTTCAAAGGGCGATTGTCGTGTGCACTCCGTAGTCGGAATCCGTATTCTACAAGGTTGGCCTTACGTGACCAATCGCCCCCAAACATTCCACCAACTTGAGGCAAAGTGACGTGGCTCTCATCCATTATGACGAGAAACTTGTCGGCGCCACCATGAAAATTCTCAGCACAAAAACGGTAGAAGTCCAGCAGGCAGTAAGGGCGCTCACCCTCAGTTCTACCATCGAAGTGCATCGAGTAATTCTCGACACCCTTGCATGACCCAGTCTCACGTAGCATCTCAAGGTCAAACTTAGTTCGCTGCTCGATGCGATGAGCCTCCAAATCTCGCCCTTCACCAACGAAGAAATCGATTCTCTCATCTAATTCAACTTCGATATCCTCGAGAGCCTGTAAGAACCGTTCCTCACCAGTCATGTAGAATTTCCTTGGGTGAATCCAAGCTTCCTCAAACTCATCGAGAGGCTCCCAAGAAACCGCCTCACAAACGGTAATCTTCTCGATGCCATCCCAGTCGAATTGAATCCGAATCGGATCATCTCGGCTGGGCATCCAAACATCAAGCACTTCCCCACGAAGTCGGACATCACCTCGCGTGATATCGCTCGTAGTCCGTCGATATTGCATCTCGACCAACACACGCATGATCTCCTGCGGTTGGCGCGAATCACCCACCTCGAGATGCAAGTAAGACTCCTGAAATGCCTCGGGAGGGTTGAGACCGTAGATGGCACTGACCGTACCTACAGTGATGACATCCGGACGGGTGACGAGACTTGCTACAGTAGAGAATCGCTCTTGCTCTATTCGCTCATTCATCTGCAATTCCTTGTCGATGTAGAGATCGCGATTTGGCAGATAGGCCTCTGGCTGGTAATAGTCGTAATAACTGACGAAATACTCAACAGCATTCTTTGGAAACAACTCACTCATCTCTTGCCACAACTGCCGTGCAAGAGTCTTATTGTGTGAGAGAATCAATGTCGGAATACCCAGCCTTTCAATGATATTTGCCATGGCGAAGGTCTTGCCAGAGCCCGTCACTCCCATCAGAACACAGCGTTCCTGATTTGCTTCGATTTGTTCCATGAGTGAATTAATCGCTTGCTCTTGGTCTCCGGCAGTGCCGTAATCAGACCGTAGCACGAACATCATAGCACCTCAATCGAACAAACCATCACTGGATGGTTCAATCATCATGATAGCTACTAGAAGAACCCACCCAGTAAGCATTGATACACGGAATAGAGTAGTTTGGAAGTCCGCCAATTTCTCGCGAGAGATAATGACTGCAATATTCAGTGCGGACATCAGACCTGCAGCGGCAAGAAACCAAATCTCATCCATTGGGTTGGAAATGGCGAAGCAGGCGAACCAGAGTAAAGTGAGTTGTACAGAAGTCCTAGTTGTAGCGGCCTCACTAAATCGAGAAGGGAAAGAATGGATGCCACTTTCTCGGTCACTCTCGACATCCATTCTTGCGTAATTGATGTCAAAGGCAGCAATCCAAAATGTCACTCCTAAAGATATGAAGAATATTGTCGGGTACCAAAGAAGATCGGTGTATCCATCGTGTATTCCTGTGATTGCGGCCCACCCATATACGTCTGCTGTAACAGCAACCCATGCTCCCGCTGGTGCAAGTGCGAGACAAAGACCCAACCAAAAGTGGCACAACCATGTGTAACGCTTTGTGTAGGGGTAGATGACGAAAACTAGGACAGGGAGCCAAGCCATCATCAGTGCAACTTCGTTAAGTTGCCATGCACCAAATAATAGCATTCCGAGAAAGATTGCTGAAAGAGCCCAAGCGGTATTCATCGACATCACCCCAGATACTAGATGGCGGTTTTCGGTTCGAGGATTAGCAGCATCAATGTCTCGATCTATAATTCGATTCAGAGTCATTGCAAGACCGCGAGCTCCAACTGCTGCGATTAGAATCCAAAGAATGTCGATTCCAAACTTCTGTGACGAAAGTTCGTGCATGAATTGATTGTGTGCAAGAACATATCCAATCAAGACAAAGGGGAGAGAGAAAAGTGTGTGTTCAACTTTGACGAATGAAAGAATATCTTTGATTCCCATCAAAGTCCCTCCTTATCCATCCATGCGTCTACTTTAGCCTCAACAATAGGATCGTGAAGCGTCACAGCAGGCCAACGTCTGACTGGAAGTGGCCCTTTGTTAGACGGTATAGGCGCCGTAGCATCCCAAGCGAGGCGGCTCCGGTCATCATCGAAATGCAGGTCCCGAGCAACATCGAATCTACAGAATAACTGCCACAATAATCGCCTCTTCCAATCCTCATCAGATAAGTCCGCATCATCATCAGTGATGAATAACCAGCGTAGGTTTTCGCCTCCATCAAGTGACCAAATCTCATCACGTAAGTTTGCTATATGCGCGCGTTGTGCAGCCGCAGTTTCTTCGTTGACATTCTCCATCGAAGCCTCAGGGCGTGGACCTCCCTGGATGTGAGTAGTTACTACCATAATCGAAGGACGCAACATTCTGACTGAACTCACTCCATCAACTAGGCTTACTTTTTCAGCAAATGATTCACCAGGTCCAGGAGGTAGTTCAAACCCAGAGAGAGGGTCGCTGGCAACAGGGCTTGAGGCATCGATTATCACCTTCGAGTGAACATCCTGCCAAGGCGAAGAGTGGGCTAGAGTATCCGCGACTTGGCCGTCGAGAATCTGTATGTCGTGGGAGATGCTGACCTTGGAATCGAGAGCGTCGAGCAGAGCGTCGAGGTCCTTAACCGGATGGTCAGAGTCACACGCGACAATCGATTTGAGGAACATCATTTGGCCCGCACCGAGCAGTCCCAATGCGGTCTTGCGGGCCTGTCGCGGGTATCGGTGCTTGCTCGCGACAACAGCAAGATTGTGGAATCCAGTTTCAAGCGGAAGGAATAGGTCGACGACGTCGCGGTGCTGGAATTTGAGCACGGGCAGAAATGCATCCCCGACTCCTTCGCCAAGATATCCATCCTCCATCGGCGGCAGTCCGACGATGGTCGCTGGCAGTACCGCGTTGCGTCGGTGGGTAATCGCAGTCACATGAAGAACAGGGAATTCATCCTTGAGAGAATAGTATCCAAAGTGGTCCCCGAATGGGCCTTCAGTACGCGTCTCAGAGGGGATTGTGTAACCCTCGATGACGAAGTCGGCCTCCGCAGGAACGAGTAGGTCATTGGTCAGGCACTTGGTCAATCGCAGGCGCTTACCGCCGAGTAATCCAGCGAATTCGTATTCCGAGAGGTTGTCTGGTAGGGGTGAAATCGCTGAGAAAATCAACTCGGGAGGACCACCGATACAGATTGCTACCGGCATCCTTCCGTCGCCTGCTCCCGCGGCATGCTCAGCCCCATGTTTGTGGCTCTGCCAATGCAGTCCAACCTCCTTCGGCCCGAAGATCTGCCCTCGGTACATCCCCATGTTGTGAACTCCCGTTTCTGGGTCCGCTGTGACCACCAATGGCAGTGTGATGAATGGACCACCGTCCTCGGGCCAAGTGGTAGGGATAGGCAGGCTGGTGAGATCTGGTTCAGCCATTCTGACTTGCTGACAGGCACCTCTCCTAACTCTCTTCGGAGCCATCGCCATTCCGCGCAGCGCCAGTGGAATTCCCTTCCAAGGCGCGCGCAATATAGCTCCGATATCCGGTTTCATCAATTCGACCATACGCTCACCGATCTCACTCGGCTCTTCAACGCCGAGCGCACGATTGGTGCGCTGGCGTGTACCGAAGAGATTCATCGCCAGCGGAAATTCCGAAATCGAACCATCGTGGAGCCGTGGCTGCTCGAAGATTACAGACGGTCCGCCGCGCTTCACCAACTTGTCAGCAATGGTCGCGGCCTCAAGATGGCAATCAATGGGTTCGGCCACGCGATGAAGCTCTCCCGCACCCTCTAATGCGTCGAGGTAGCGCGAGAGCCTGTGCCATGTCATGGCCCCGCGTGGCGATTCATCGTTCAATATGTTCGCAGGCTATCATTGATAGCGCAGCCGACGGTTTCATGGTCTAATGCGTGACGCCCATTACCGTGGCCGCAGACATCACGACGTGTGACGTGCTGGTTGTAGGAGCCGGACCAGGTGGTGGAAATGCCGCACTGCACAGCGCTCGCAAGGGTCTCGATGTCATGCTGATCGAGGATCACTCGGCTATCGGAACACCCGTCCACTGCGGCGAATGCATATCCGATATCGCCTGCGATAATCTCAATCTTGATTTGCCACCGCACGTCATTAGCAAACGTGTCCACGGCATTCGCGTAATCTTCCCCGACGGCACTGCGAAGAAGCTCTCAGAGGAGGGATATGTCCTCGAAAAGCACCTCTTTGAGCGTTGGATTGCTGAAGAGGCGGTCTCGGCGGGTGCCCAACTCCACCTTTCGCACAAACTCCGCAGCATGGAGAAGCAGTACGACGACTCTGGTAATTTCACCAGTTGGTTGTGCGATGGCAATGGAGACCAATTCCCGATTCAAGCCAAGGTCATAATCGACGCATCCGGCGTAGCAGGAGCCACCTCGCGCATACTCGATCTCAATCCGCGAGGGAAGGTTATCGCTGGCATGCAATACGAAATGTTGGAGGTTCCAACTGACGATTACCTCGACTTCTACATCTGGCCGGAGTACGCGGAAAAGGGCTACCTCTGGATGATTCCGAAGTGCGACGGTCGAGCAAATGTTGGCTTAGTTACAGAGGACAAGCCCCGAACCAAGAAAGCTCTCGACGAATTCATCGAAATTACCCACTTCAAAGATCTCGAACAGGTACCTCCTCCTTGGAAGGATAAGGGCAACCCCGCATTCGGCGGAACCATTCCGATTTCCGGACCTTACGAACTAACTTACGACGACGGACTCATGTTGGTTGGTGACGCCGCTGGCTTCAC
>DUJH01000010.1:14042-23601 GCA_013329905.1 Candidatus Thalassarchaeaceae archaeon
GGCGACCTTTCAGCAGCCAAAATGTCGCGTTATCAGAAGTTGTGGAGTGACGAGTTCCCGCCCTATGGGAAGATTTTGCAAGGGAAGTCTGCTTTGTTTGATTTGAGCGATGATGACATGTCTTTGATGGCCCGCTGTTTCCCTGACGAAATGAGCGATATGGGCCCTCATGGCAAACTCGCAGTGTGCCTTCGAATTCTCTTCCGCCGCCCCAGCCTCTACACGAAGCGCATCATTCCAGCGATGCTTTCCTTCGGCTACTCGCGGGCTAAATTCTACGGTTGGTGATGGGGATTTTACCGACCGTCGGCACTCTGCTGATGCTTCTCGGGGTCGGTTCCAGTCTACTTTGGTGCTTCACTAAACTACCCGCGGGCGAGCCACTGGCTCGACACGTGACGATGGCCGCTCAAATTGCGCCGATGATATTCCTGACTACGGCTTTCGTCTTCGATCTTGAGGCGCTCGATTTGGTTTCACGCTATGGTGGGGCAGAGTTACCGCTGCTGTATCGTGTGTCTGCGGTTTGGGGCGGGCGCGCAGGTCCGCTACTGTTGTGGGGCGCCCTGATGGGTGTTGTTACTTGGTTTATGTCGGGGCGCAATGCATCGAACTCAAGCGAAGTTCGGTTGATGCATGGGATGACTGCTGCAATTTTAGCGGTTGCTTGGATTCTTTCTCCTTTTGCTGCCTCAAGCGGCTGGGGTGGAACTCTCAATCCACTTTTGCAAACGGATTTGATGGTTATCCACCCGCCGGTTGTTTTTGCTTATTATTCGCTTTGTTTGGCTGTTGCAAGTGTCGCGGTCGCTGGTCTGATTGATGGGCGCGACGCGCGATCTGTGCACGAGGCTCAGCTGCACTGGGCTCGTGCTGGATTCCTGATGGGTGCGGTTGGAATCGGCCTTGGAGGATTGTGGGCTTACACGGTACTCGACTGGGGAGGTTACTGGGCTTGGGACCCAGTCGAGACAGGTTCGATTCTGCCTTGGTTCGCGCTCCTAATGATTGTACACGCTCGTGCGCGAACTGATTCTCAGCGCGATTCGGCCATCGTTGCTTCACCCGCGCTCGGTATGATTGCTGGCGCGCTGGCTATCCACGCGACGTTAGTTACGCGCGCCAATGGAGTCTGGGCCTCCGTGCATTCTTTCGTTGGAAATGAGGAGGCTCGCCAATACGATGATCCCTACTTTCGTATAGTACAATTATTCGATGATGGAGCGGCTGGAATCGAGGTCGCAGTCTACTCGCTTCTGATGCTATCGCTGTGTATCGCAGCGGTTATCTGGCTTGCTCGCCAACAGCGCCAATCCCTCGTTAATCGCGGCGCTGAGAGCCTCCTCACCAACAGTCGCGGCCAAGCCGTGGTACTCCTTCTCTCAACCGCCGCCCTCGGCATCTGGATAGGCTCGACCGCAGTGACTCTCGTCGGCACCGCCATGATGTTCCTACTCATCAGCGGCGAAGCCGAGAAGCCACCAACAGCATACGTCTTCGGTGGCGTTTTCCTAATGCTATTCGCCAGTTGGTCATGGACGGCAACGCTAGCCCAAGCGGTCGTTGGAATGCTCCTATTCCTCGCTCCATGGCTTCTATCGACTTCTGAAGAAGAAGCCCCACTATCTCTTGTGTTCAGTGACACGCGAGTGAGGATGAAGCTCGCCCGCACGATTCCATGGTTCGCAGCCGCAGCCTTCCTCACCCTGACATGGCTTCTTCTGACTGCAGAAATCGATGGCACCAGCCTTGCAGCCCACGAATTCTACGGAGCACCAATCCTCGCCATCACAATCCTCGCCCTCACCGTCTATGCATGGGGTAAGGCAGTCGACGCTCGGAGAGGCAACGCTCTGATGCTCACAACACTCGCAGTATCACTGGGTCTGGCATGGTCAGCAGATAGCTTCAGCCTACCTGGCGACCCCACGCTGATGCTCACCGATACTATCTCGCGCGGTGCCCTCGCGATGTTCTTGCTGACCTGGCTGGTAATCGCTATCCCACCGACGGCGAAACACACCTATGATACAGCACGAAAAGTCGTCCCTCACCTACGTAAAGACGGACTAACCGCGCCCTCAAATGCTGCCCGACTACGTCTCTTCGGCTCGCACCTTGCCCACCTCGGAATCATCTTACTATTGCTCGGCCACGTGCTGACAACCACATTGGTCGACCGCGCAGATCCGAGTCACCTGATCACCCTTGAGAAAGACAACGCGGTCGAGTTCCACGGCTACGAATTCACCTTCCGCGAAACAGTCCTGATAGCGGAGGACGACCCCGATTACGAATACAACATTGGCAATGGTTTCGCGGGCTTCGTCATCGAGGTCACGTGCGATGGGGAGAAGATTGACGAAGTTACCCCCGGAATTCTTCGATTTGGCTGGCAAACGACGCGCTCGGAGGTTGATAGGATGATTCGCCCGAGCGGGGATTTAATCTTCATTTTGGATCAGCAGCAGGCCGAAATCAGCCTTACTTCGATGATGCAAGGAGAGACAGACGAGGTCTCCGAAATCCGCGTCACGGTCCACGATTTGCAAGGTTCGCACCTCGTCTGGACCGGATGGGGACTCATCATTCTGGGAGGCGTCCTCGCTCTTACTTCGAGTGATAGATATCGCTCGGACGAAGAAGAATAATCTGATTCGGAAGTGTGGTCAGCTCCACCACTCTTCATCCTCTTCTGTGGTCTTTGCTAGTGCATTTTTTAGAATCTCTAGAACTCGTCCGTATCCACCTTCTTCACCCAGAGTCTCTTCCAAAACCAAATCCTCGCCGTTCAACTCACGCACAATAAAATCCTCATCCCTGAATTCGAAATCGAGTCGACGACCATCCTGCTTAGAATCCTCAAGGAATAGCGTCCCACTGTCCTCGAAAATGTATCCAATCTTGCGGAATAATTCACCGACAGACTTCACTTTGATTTCTTTCTCGACGCCATCGGCGATGATATGGAAATTCCCCAATTCCCCGCTGATTTCCTCCGTCTCAGCGTCGAGCTGCTCGGTCATCTCCATCGCCTCTTGGAAACTATCCCCGAATTTCTCGTAATTTTGTTTGAGATACTGATTCCGTGCTTGCTTCTGGAGTTGCAAAGCCTCTTCAGGAATATTCCAAAATGAATCTTCACTAGGCTTGTTGATGGAGAGTTTGAATCGCTTACCTCGGTGCTCTGGAAGTGCTCTTTCAAAGCGTAACACCGTAATCCAAAGCATCAGTGGTATTGGTAAGCAGAAAATGGATAGACAGATTGTGCCAATCCAATTTCCGGTGTAACCGTAGGCCTCCAGAAGATCGTGGGTAATCAGCACTGCATCTGAGGGGTCGTCTGGATTGTAGAATGCAGTCGCCGCTGATCCTTCAGAGAAGGGCTCCAACCATTCGACAACCTTCGCATCAGACGAGAGATTCACTGGGAAGAATGTGTACCGCTCACTCTCGTAGGTCACCCCATCAATCTGCCAAGTGAACGTGATGGTTGGGAAATGCCCGTTATAATGGCAACCTCCATAATAATTCTCTTCACACCAAGTATCAGTGATTCCAGTGTCGGAGATTGTGGCATCGACCGGCTTCCAATCGCTCGTGTCCATCGGTAATAAAATTACGAAACCGTATACCAAACCGCCGACAAGAATGACAATTGCGAGTCGTAAGAGGTGCCTTGGGACATTAGTAAATGCGAACCTCGAAGCCAACATTGTGAGTTCGGCTATTTGATCAGATCTCTCTTTCTTCGCTTCCATTTCTTCTTTGTTCAGATTGCCAGTGATGTGCCGCTTCAGTATTGCCCATGGCCGGTCTTCCTTAGGGACATCATGGAACATCCAGATCAAAACCAAGCCGACGATAAAAAGTGGCACCAGCGGTTCTAAAATGAAAAGAATGTCATAGATGTCCATGCTTCTTTCCTCCCTTCAGAAAACCGTCTCATTGCCGATTTCCATTCTAGGGGTATCCCTTATCATGGATAAGTCGAATGGCGGTGAGCATTGGTTCAGTACCTCAATTTATGGATACACTCACCCTCAGGGTGAACCGAGCGTATCAAAAAGGGGAGATAGGTCGGCGGGTCGCTCATAGGGGGCTTACCATGGATAACGGAGCCATCGTTCACATCGATTACGACCTGTACAACGCCGATAGCGGCGATATTATCGAGACGACTCGCGAGGAAGTTGCCAAGGAGCACGAGGTGTTCCAAGAAGGTCGCACTTACGAGCCAATGATTACCGTCATCGGCGACGGTCGTCTCATTGGCGGGTTCGAAGCTCACCTCTCTGAGGCTGATGCTGAAACCGAGTACACCTTCGACATCGAGCCTACCGAGGCTTACGGCGAGCGCGATGCTTCCCTTGTCGAGACCATTTCACAGAATGTCTTGATGCGCAGTGTCAGCGACCCTAACATGCTGGCCATCGGTGCCCCAGTCGAGATCGGCGGACGCAACGGTGTTCTGCAGATGCTTCGCGCCGGCCGCGCTCGAATCGACTACAACCACCCTCTCGCGGGGACTACCCTGCGCTACACCTACACGATCATCAAGGTGGTCGAAGACCGCGCTGAGCGCGTCGCAACTCTTCTACAGATGAACACCGGTCGTTCAGACTTCGAAGTTGAGTTCGAAGGTGAAGATGTGACCATCACTCTCCCTGACTCGATCGCATACGACCAGAATTGGGCATACGCCAAGTTCTCTCTCGTGCGCGCGCTACGAGAGCACCTCGAAGTCGGCACCGTCGTTTTCCGCGAAGTGCACGAACCTAGGGCAGTAGCCGACGAAGAAGAATGAGTCAGCCATCTGACGCACGCGCGAGGCGCGTGATGACGGATTGTGCCTCTCGGTACTCACAGGGCACGTCAACGCCTTACGGCTCAGTCACCCTCTTGTCGTCATTGAGGCAGCCTCTCCGAAACCTTGAGTGGTCAAGAATGTGCCAGTTTACTCGGTTTCCCTGAAAATCGGACTCAGTTGACAAGATGCGCGTATTGATGTGCAACCTAGAGGCCTCATTTACGGCTTGAGGGGGAGCCATCGAAGCGTTCGGTTGAAGTCTAAGTGGTGGCCCAACCAGACCATGCGCACGCAGTCGGCAGCGGTCGGGTTGCTGCTAATGCTCGTTGTCTCAACAGTCAGCGCAGGCTGTCTAGGACTCGTCATGCAGCGTGAAATCATGGAAAGCTTGCGCGATGATCCAGAAGTCATCAACAAGGAAGAATCCTACTTTTGGGATGTCACATTCGACTCTGATTCAATCGAAGCGATTCAATACACTAACGAGACTCAAATCCAATTCGACGAAACTGTCTCGAAACTAACAATCACCTTCCGCGCGCAGTTCCCGTACTCAAGCATCCTTGAGCAGGTCGTCCCTAACGGGACAAACGAGTACCGATATGCCGAGGTGCGCGTCTGGGAACCAGGGGTCAAGGCCGCAGGAGGGAACCCGTATTGGGAGGTGAAGGCAACCCAGGATTATCCATTGGAGCGCTTCGAATTTTCTGATCTTGTAAATGGCAATTGGCTGGTCGAAATCGATGCACGCGGATACGGCTGGGATTCCCCCGTCGACCAAGCTTCATTCCACGATCACTTTGACATGTCACTGACGATAACCAAGCCATGTGTTCGCTTTGCTGAGATTCACGACCCAGGCGAATGCACCGATTTATCGGTTCTGCAAGATCGCTGATTCACCTGTGACGCCCCTTTGGGGCGATGCGCAGCGCTTATGAGGAGAGGTCAGGTCGCCGCGCTGCTGAGGACCCATCATGAGTGAAAACGAGTCACCCCTAGTGCCGTATGATGTCTATGAGACGCACGCGGTTCACATTGGAACAAACCAAAAATCCTCGGACATGCAACGCTTCATCGACACGGACCGTGCCGACGGTAGCGGACTGCACTTGATTGACATCAACCAGACGGATGAGCGCATCCGCACAGTTGCAAAATTTCTCTCTCGCTACGACCCAGAGCGCATCCTCGTCGTCAGCGCTCGCCAGTATGGACAGCGCCCTGCTCGCAAGTTCGCTCAGTCAATCGGTGCCAAGCGCATCGTTGGCCGCTTCATTCCAGGCACGATGACTAACCCTCGGCTGCGAACCTATCAGGAGCCGGAGGTCCTCTTCGTGACCGA
This sequence comes from Candidatus Thalassarchaeaceae archaeon, assembly GCA_013329905.1. Lineage (GTDB taxonomy): Archaea > Thermoplasmatota > Poseidoniia > Poseidoniales > Thalassarchaeaceae > MGIIb-O1 > MGIIb-O1 sp8684u. The sequence continues at coordinate 20,198 of DUJH01000010.1, forward strand.
TCCGGCTGCGGATGCTCAGGCCCTCTCAGAGGCTGTCTCCACGGGCCTACCAGTCGTTGGAATCGTCGACGCAAACAACACTCTTCGCAACGTCGATCTGGCTTTGCCTGCCAACAATAAGGGTCGCCGCTCGCTGGCTTTGATCTACTGGCTCTTGGCTCGCGAGATCTTGACTGCTCGTGGCAGCACGAATTACGCGGACTGGGAGCGAGCCCAAAACGTCGAAGAGTGGGAATCCACTTTCTGAAATTCAAGATTCGGCACTTTCGGCGCTGTGAGCGCCAACTGCTTAGACCCGAGCCGACCAAATAGGAAGAGCAGGGCGGGCAGGTTGTCCGGATGTAGCCGGAGGGGCTGCCTACCATGGACAAAGACATCAGATTCGATTCACTCGGGCTTCGGCCATATATCGCCAATTCTCTGATTGGAATGGGCTTTGAGGAAATGACTCCGGTTCAGGCCGAGGTAATCCCTGTGGCTTTGCAAGGCCGAGACATACTAGCCACCGCTCAAACTGGTACTGGAAAGACCGCGGCTTACGTTATTCCGATTCTACAGTCGGGTGCTCGCGCGCTTATCCTTGCTCCCACGCGCGAGCTCGCATTACAGGTTCAGGATGATTTCAATCGCATGTGTGGAGGAACTCACCCCTCCGTCTGTCTGATTGGAGGAGCTCCCTTCCGCGACCAGAAGCGGGCGCTGAAGCGGCGCCCTGATTCGAACATCGTCGCGACTCCCGGGCGATTGTGCGATCACATCGATCAAGGTACGGTAAAACTTGGCGACATCGAGATGTTCGTTTTGGATGAGGCGGACGAAATGCTGAGTATGGGATTCTCGGACGACCTCGATCGCATCAATGCGGCTATGCCACAAGAGTGTCAGACGCTTTTGCTTGCGGCGACGATGCCGAAGTCGGTCGAGAGGCTGGCAAATGCTGCTCTCGACCAACCTATTACAATCAAAGCTGGATCAGGGCCGCTGAAGGCTGCTGATACTGTGGCCCAATCGGTCCTCATCGTTCCGAAGAGGAGCCGAGGTCAGGCCATCGAGAGGCTTCTCGTGCGATATGACCCCGAGGCCTGCCTCATTTTCTGTCGAACTCGAAATCGCACCGAGGAATTGGCAAAGGAATTGTCTCACATAGGGGCGGAGTCGCTTCATGGCGGTTACCAACAAAAGCACCGTGACAATGTAATGACGCGGTTCCGAAGTGGCCGCTCGAATCTACTCGTTGCCACCGATGTGGCGGCTCGAGGGCTTGATGTCGAGGCCATTGATCTGGTCATTCAGGACGATATGCCCTCGAATTCAGAGGTCTATGTCCATCGCGTCGGCCGTACTGGCCGAGCGGGCCGCGAAGGACGAAGCATTCTGCTAATTTCGAAGGGTGTCAGCCGCCGAATTGGAATGTTGAACAAAGTCGCTGGACATCTTGGCAAGGAGGCACTTCCAACAGCGGAAGAAGTCGAGGAATTGCAAACCATCAGATTAGTCGAAGAGATGATGGAAAACGAGCCGGGTCAACTCGCTAGAACAGCGTACAACTCGGCTATCGAGTCAAATCTCTCACCAGAACAAATCGCTCTCGCAGCTATCGAGATGCTCGTTGGAGATGCAAAACTCGAGGAAACTTCGAATCACACCGGAAACACGGCTCTGGCTCTTACGGTCGGTAAGGTGGATCACGTCAGGCCCAATGATATCGTCGCGGTGATTTGTAATGAGGGCGGTCTCAAAGGAGACCGAATCGGTAGAATCGATCTTCTCGACCGCATCAGCGTTGTCGAGGTGCCAAGTTCCGAAATCGACGCTCTCGTCTCAGCCCTATCGAATACCAAGGTCCGTGGCAGATGGTTGAAGCCTCGCCACGCCGATGATTGGGATTTTGCCAACCGCTGAATAGGGAACTCTCGAATCTCCTACCAGCGTTGGCCTGATAACGAAGGGTCGATGCCGAAACAACATGGGAGTCGGGCCGGTTCCTCTGTTTCTCGCGCCGATGGCGGGGGTCACCGATCTGGCTTACCGCCTACTCGCTCGCGAGGTCGGCGCTGACCTGACTTTCACTGAATTCACCGCCGCATCGGGACTTTCCCGCCATGCAAAACACTCCTGGCTGAAAGTGGAATCCGATCCTCGCGAGTCGCCATTTATCCCGCAGATTTTCGGCGGCGACATCGATGAAATGGTCGCAACTGTCCAACTTTTGCACGACCGAGCGGATATCATCGACCTCAATTTTGGTTGCCCTGCGCCCAAGGTATGTCGCAACGATGCCGGTGCTGCTCTACTGCGTGACCCAGACAAGGTGGTGCGGATGGTACGCGCTTGCATTGAAGCGTCTGATGTTCCGATTACCGTGAAAATGCGTCTCGGAACAGGAAGTGGCCCGAATACCGCTTTGGAGATTTGTCAGAGGTTGGAGGCTGAGGGCATTGGGCGAATCTGCGTGCATGGGAGGACGCTGAGTCAGCGCTACTCTGGCGAGGCTGATTGGTCGCAGATTCGCAGAATAGTCGAGGCTGTCGACATCCCAGTCATCGCGAATGGGGATATCGTCGATGCTGCGAGTGCTGCTGCCTGCATCGAAGCAACTGGTGCGGCCGGCCTGATGATTGGTCGCGGAGCAATCGGCCGGCCAACAATTTTCCACGAGATCAAGAGAGACTTGGGTTGGACTAAGGAAAAGGCTCCTTGGGGTGATGATAACCCTGCAGTAGCACGTTCTTGGTGTTGGCAGCGTTACCTCGAATTGAGTAGAGAGGTCTACGAATCTGGTCAATGTAAGAACCTCAAGCGACACGCGGTATCATTCACTAAGGGCCTTCCGGGAGCCTCAAATATGCGCGTTGAACTACATTCGATTAACGACCAAAATGCCCTTGGCGATCGGGTGTCTGAATACCTCAGAGAGCTCACAGATACTACAGCAATGGTGGTCTGATGCACGATTCTATTAATGTCCTCGGCGGCGAATTGGAGACATGTTCTCTAGCTCCAAAGACCGGCTGGTTCCGTGATGGTTGCTGCAATACCGATGCCCGTGATCGAGGCTCACACACCGTCTGTTGTATACTGACACAAGAGTTCCTCGAATTCGCCCGCTCACGGGGAAACGACCTGATTACACCGGCCCCAGAGCATGGCTTCCCCGGACTCAAACCCGGAGATCGTTGGTGTGTCTGTGCACAGACTTGGCAGGATGCTGTCGAGGCAGGGGTTGCCTGTCCGGTTGTGCTCGAGGCAACCCACGAGGAGGCATTGGTGGCTTGCGATATTGAATTGCTAGAGGCCCATGCCGGCCCTGCCGAATAGATTGAAGGCAGGATTACTGAGAAACAACGGCTTCGTCGAGTCGCTGCGCGACTGTTTTCCAGCGGCGCAGAGTTCTGTCGATATTG
>DUJH01000010.1:23973-24233 GCA_013329905.1 Candidatus Thalassarchaeaceae archaeon
CCTCGTCCCATCAGCCACTCTTCACCGCGGGCCGAATGTTGTCTCATGAGGCCCGCATAGACATCCATGGCGATACGGTCGCGCATAGCCACCCTATCGACGATACCCGCTTGACGCAATCTCTCAACAACTCGCTGCGCTCGTGAACGAGTTTCATCAGTACGGTCGGCCAGTGTTTGCAGCGTAAGCGGGCGATCGCTGGACGCCAATTCTTCGAATACACGCCGAGCGACGGTATCGCCCGACTTGACGCGATCACC
>DUJH01000010.1:24615-25273 GCA_013329905.1 Candidatus Thalassarchaeaceae archaeon
CCACGCAGCACATTGACGTGCCAGCGGCCGGCCAACTGTGAACTAACCAAACCCACTTCGCGCAGCTTGTGCATCTGGTTGTGCACACCAGTCTGAGAGAGGCCGGAGAATTCGGAAATTGCGGCGTTATCCCAGCCGCGCAGCGGCTCTTCAAGGAGTGTGTGCCGGACTATCCGATGAATTGCACCTTGTTCCTCGTCGATGGTAGCACCTTCGCTGCGCGAGCGAACTAATCCCATCGAATCGAGCAGCCAAGCGAGCAGGACATCCGGGTCTCGAGAACCCGTTGGCATTGGCTGTTCGACCATTCGGATGCGGAACATGCAACCACTTGCCGAAATTCAATGTGTAATAGGATTCTGTTGCCAACTTAGCTCAGACGACTCAATCAGGGATGATTTGATGATTACGAGGAAGCATCATCATACCAATTCTTATCGCCCTTAACAGAATCAATTTCTTGATTAATTTCAATCCTAGTTTCTGTTTTTTCATTGCCATTTTGTGTTATCGCCATAACAATTCCAATCAACAGGAAAATCAAACCACAGCATAGGAAAGTTGGCCCTCCACATATTGCAGCAAGACCTCCTAAAAAGTCTCCAAACACTCCTTCAATGACTTCCCATCCTACTAAAACAACGTCGTGACTGGTTGT
>DUJH01000014.1:0-3692 GCA_013329905.1 Candidatus Thalassarchaeaceae archaeon
TGTACACCGGTACCGCCGTGTGCAACACAGGCGTTGGTATCTGCACCCCAAGCAGTTCCAGCTATGTCTAGATGGGCCCAAGGAATCTGTGATTTTTCTCCATCTTCTCCCTCACGCTCTTGGACGAATTGCTTCAGGAAAGCAGCAGCTGTGTTCGCACCGCCCCAGCGGCCTTTACCTCCATTCCTAACATCTGCAAACTTGGAACTGGTCATCTCCTTCTCGAAAGCAGGTAGAAGCGGCATTGGCCATGCTAGTTCGTCAACATCGTTTCCTGCTTCGTGGATTCGGTCTCGTAATTTGTCATCATTTGACCAAAGTCCAGATGCCTCATGTCCTAGAGCAACTACACAGGCTCCAGTCAGAGTCGCTAGATCAACGATGTATGATGGATTGAGTTCGGCAGCCTTCCAAAGACCATCAGAAAGCACATTTCGGCCCTCAGCATCGGTGCTGAAAATTTCAATCGTCTTGCCGGAGTAAGTGTCGATAACGTCCCCAGGTCGGTATGCTTCAGCGCTTGGCATATTTTCTGCCATGCAAGTGATTCCGTTTACTCGACCCTCGTATCCGGTTGCCCAAAGGGCTTGGAATAGCCCGAAGACTGTGGCCGATCCGTGCATATCGTACTTCATGTCCCACATGCCTTGGCTAGGTTTGATTGAAATTCCACCGGTGTCGAAAGTGATTCCTTTTCCAACGATACAAGGCACCTGTTCGCCTTTTTGAGTATCTGGATTTAGTCGGAAGAAGACCATGCAGGGCTTACGAATACTGCCCTTTCCGACAGCGATTACACCCTCCATACCTTCTTTTTGTAGTCGCGCGTAATCCCAAACCTCGACCTCAACATTTTCCTTGCCCTCAGCCCACTCTAGGGCTCTGCGACCGTATTCATCGGGATACAGCCGGTTTGCAGGTTCGTTGGCTAGGTCGCGTGCTAAGTGAACACCCGTGGCTATTGATTCCGACTTTGCTACAGCTGCGTCGAGCGCTTCGAGATGGCGATCGTGGGCTTGGCACTCGAGTGACCACTCACCCTTGTCTTGCTCATCTTCGTCATTCTTCTGATACTTGTCAAAGGCATAATCACGCAGAATCATGCCTTCGGCGAAGGCTGCCATATTGGCTGTCTTCCAGCCGGTTGTGAAGCGGACAACGATTTCTGTGCCGATATCCTTTGAGAGCTTGGCAAGGCACTTGGCACCTGCGTCACGAGCACCTTTGTGCGTGAGTTTCTCCTTGTTGCCCACGCCGACGAAAATTACTGTGCAACCCTCGGTCCATACACTCAGCGACTCTCCCGGTTTGCCAGAGATTGCGTCGCTGGCGGCCGCGGCCTTGACTGCGATACTCGCGCCGCGGCCTAATCCAACAGTCGTATTGTTCGGAGCCTTCTCCATTTTCCCAAATACGGGAATAATCATGATGTCTCCAGTCCTCTCAAAACTGCCGCTTGTCGCCTGCATGAACAATGCGATAAAGTTCGAATATACAAAGAATCTCTATTGAAATCCTTGATTTCAGCACGTCTTTTTAACCCAAGAGGTCAATTATCAGGGCTTAATGATGATTTCTCACGTCCGGCTAAAGCAGCGCCGAGCAATGCAATCAGTTGAATGAACAGCGAAGGAGCGGGCAAAAATCCGCTTGCACTAGAGTCGATCTTCACGACACTATCATCGATTGGCTCCTCTACCCATTGAGAAACATCGATGACACGCTTTTGGTAGTGAATCGACCAAACTCCATCATCGACGAGCGTCAGGTTAGTTGCATCTAGAACGACGCTCGTCGCATTAGTCGCATTCACTCCAAACAAAGTCGAATGCCACAGCATTTCTCCTGCCGAATCAGAATAATGGAACGTGGCATTCGAAGTAGTCGCGTGACCTAAATTCGTCACTTCCGCACGAACTTCATCCCCATCCACCACAATACTCTCGATGACTAATCGAGCGCGCCAGTACCAGACATTGGAGATTAGGTAGCGCATGACATCAAGCTCCTCGCCCAACCGGTCAGATAGCGCTTCGACAGTCCCCAGCAAAAATTGTTCATCATCGGTTTCGAAGGTAAAAGTCGGGTATCCCATGACTCCGTAACCGTAGTCTCGGCTCGTTCCACAATTCGGATAAAGCCCCTGGTTTGCATTACGAATTGGAATGTCGGAGATGTTCTCATGGACATCGTCGCGAATGAAATGGAAGAGTTCCCAATCCGAAGGCTGTTCAGGCCATTTACCCCAAGGGTAGAGCATAATCCAGACTCCCGTGTGCATGGTGATGTAGAGATCGGCATCGGGAACAACCTCGTTCATGTAAATCGAATTCGCATGAGTTTCTGATTCACTGAATGCACTACTTCCCGGCTGGGTCGTCGGGCAGGTATTCCAGTAGTGATCATAATTTCGATTGAGGTCAACTTGGTTGACATTCCAGCGTGTATCGAAATCGTTGCCGTCAGCGTTGAGCATGATGAGAATGTGTAGTTCGGTCGTTGCAAGAACGTCGATTACCTCCTGTTCTCCATCTGCCCATCCTTCGATGTAATACTCAGCTACAAGGAAGGCCAACTCGGTCCCTAGATGCTCATTGCCGTGGTGACCCCCGTCGATGTAGACCACGTCTTTCTGGGTCCCATCGGGTTTGGTTTCTTGGCTCCAATCAGATATGCGTAGCATCCAGAGATTTCTGCCCATCTCAGTTTGGCCTGCGACGATTAGATCGACGATGTCGGGATGATCGTCGGCCCAGTCGTTAACATCCAGTGTTAGCGTTGCGTACGAGTGGTACCAATGCTCTTGGATAATGTCTGGCTGACCCACTTGCGCTGCTACCATCGGAGATGCTGACGCAATGGCTAGGGCAGCGATTACTGCGAGCACTGCCGAGCGGCGCATAGCGCCGCTGTGGGGGTGATTTGATTCAAGGGTTCGCACTTCGCGAGATCGAATAGCGACACTTTCAGGGTTGATTCGCTATGTGCGCGGCGAGGATTTTAGTCGCAATAAGAGCCGCGTTGAACTGAGTAATTCGGTCTTCACCCGGCGCGATTTCATTGACGTCAGCACCGAGAACTTCTGCCTGGCTGGCGAAGAGGCGCTCGATGATTTCTACAGATCCCCAATGAGTCAGGCCACCGGGAACGGGGGTTCCAGTATCCGGTACGAGCGCTCCGTCGAGCCCATCGATATCGAAGGTCAGCCAGACGGGCCCGGTCAGTCCTTCTATGCGTGCGAGCAGGGCTTCCCAGCCAGAATGTCCCTCGGATGGGCTGAACAGGTCGCGCGCATAGAATGTCTCGATGCGATCATCGGCCGCGGCGAATTCCGCTTCATCGCGGCAAAGCGCACGAATACCAATCTGCAGTAATCCACCGACACCAGCATCCAACGCGCGCCGCGCAGAGGTGCCGTGGCTGAAGCGCTCACCATTCAGCGAATCTCGCAGGTCAGCGTGCGCGTCAACCTGCACGAGGGTCAGGCGTGAGAGGTCACCTGCGAGAGTGGGGTGACCTGCCAGAGCCTCGACAAGGGGCGGCAGCAGTCCATGTTCTCCGCCGAGAACGATAGGGAATGTCGCCCCATCGAACCAAGGTCCGAGATAATCACGAATCGAAGCCAATTGTTCGAGGAGTGTGCCTGCATCTGAGCCCCAAGCCTTCGCAGTGTGGAAAGCAAGACCGCAAGG
>DUJH01000014.1:3947-4960 GCA_013329905.1 Candidatus Thalassarchaeaceae archaeon
TGCTCGGTTCCCTCCATCCAACTAGTCGTCATTTCATAGGGAACCGGAAGAATCACCACATCCCAAGGCCCCTCATTTGCCTCCTCAAGCCCGAGGAAGGTGAGGGGTGCGCCGAGGTCAGAAGCAGTCGGGGAACCTCCGTCCATGGTGGTGTGCCCCCTCAGGTTTCGATTAACCGCTTCGGGTTGGACCCGCCACTTTGAGATGGCTAACAGGCGGTTGATTTTGATTTGAATCCATAGGATTCCTAAGAGCAACGAGCGATTGTTGATATAGAACGGGCTGCTATATTCTGCTACGGGGAGTGGATGCGATGGGTTTGACGCTAGCAGAGTTGACACTGGCCATCCGCCGTAAAGTCGACATAGATATGGAAGTCATTGTTGCCGAGTCGATTGCCGAGCACGCCCTCGGTTTCTTCGGCTTCTCAAACCGTATCATTGACAACGCTCTCGAGCCTACCGACCGAAACCTGTTCTACCAACTCCAGGACTACGATCTACTGACCACTGAGTCGGAAGAGACAACTCTCTGGGATGGACGTGAGTGGCGGATTCACTATTGGAAGTTCAAGCCCGACGCCCGCGACTTTGCTCGTCGCGCTATGTTGGAGGGTGCCAAGGCGCCTGAGGACGAGGACCCTTACGCGGGAATTTACGACGACGTGCCTACCTCTCTTTGGAAAGAGCGGATGACTGACGAGGACGAAGAGGACGATTGGGAAGAGCCCTTGTTTTGATTCGACCGCCTTTGGCGGTCGGAAAAACAATGCTTGAAATTCAAACGTGACGGCGTAGTCTTCAAACCGGAGCGATAAGGGGTGAGAATGTGCAAGGTCGATTCCAAGCCGCGCTGCTGCTTTCATTGATGCTTCTCGCTCCGATGAGCGGGCTGGCAGGTGCTGACGAAGGAGACCCAGTCCGCTCATGTGAGATTCTCGTCGATTGGGAAAACGAATGGTCCGCTGAGGAGAACTTTACTTGGACAGAGACGACAGTTCATCGCTACCGAGT
>DUJH01000014.1:5198-10756 GCA_013329905.1 Candidatus Thalassarchaeaceae archaeon
ATGCGCAACGGCGAGGTCATCGCCACCGCGGCGAACTCAAGCTACGTTGTTGCTGGTGGCGAAATCGACGTTTTACTATCAGATGAACCAGAGTTCCTCGATGAGGTCTACGTCGAAGTCAGAACCATCGAGGCGACTTGTTCACGCTTGTTGAAAATGACGATGTGGAATCAACCAGCCGCTGACCACGAAATCACTCGAGAGACTACATGGAGCCTAGAGAACGATGGGACAGGCGGATCAAGCCTCTACTTTGAGGGCCGCGGCTGGCAGAAACGCCTAGGCGAGAGTCTCTCCTCGAGCGAACTCGGAAATGGAACTCTAGTGCTCGATGCCGATACTGGCGTTGAGAGCATCTACTTGCATCTCGAACTCGACAGAATTTGGATGAACGAGACCTATGAAGGAACTGAAATCACACGCCAGATTTTTGAGATGCACGGCACAGGCTCGCTAATCTTCGAAAGTAACGAGGAAGGCGAGGGTGTGAACATCGAAGCCATTGTCCACGAAGCATACATCCTTCGTGACTGGGAAAACGGCGTTCTAACCGAGCGAATGGTCCTCGAAGCAACCGGTTCACTATCATTCAATGGTGGCTCGAACAACAGCACCGAAGGCGCTTACGGCGAACTCTCAGTATTCTATCTCGAGACTTGGGATGAAGACGGTGTTCGTCGGCTCTCAGACACACAGATCGAAGCCAATATGAGCATTAGAATGAACACTCAGGACGAGGCATTCTCCATTGAACTCGACGAATTCCGCCTGCGTGAGAAATGGCTCGATGGCGTGCGAGAAGAACAGTCTCTCAAAATCAAAGGTGACGGAGAATTTGGCTTCCTCATCCAGGACAGCCAATTCGAAGTTCAAGTAAACGGCACCGTCGCCGATATTCACATCGAGCAACTCGGCGGCGAAGTCATCGAAGACCGAATCGTAGTCGATGGAGAATACACTGGCGATGCCAGCGGTTCCTTTGGCTTTGTACGCTGGATTGAGGACTCCACAACTCAAGAAAACGCCACCGGCGAGAAATTCGAAGTCGACGTGATTCGAAACGAATTCTGGTTCAACATCTCTGGAACTCCAATAGGTCCAATCAGTCAAGAGATTGAAGCCGAGCACAATCTGACATTCGAGTATACGGTTCCCCAGACCGACTGGGAGAACCGAACCATCCGCTATCTCTACGTCGAAGACAATGGAAACCAAACGAACGATTACCCTGAGAGGTCCCCTATCCAGTTGGAACCACAACGACCTGAGTATGAGGGTGACCTGAACATCACAGGCTTCCGTGAAACTGGAATCGCGCCCGATAAATTACAGGTTGGTGATATTTTCCCTACTTCACAAGACGGGGCCGGGCCGAGCATCGAAATCATTGGAATTCGCATGGGGATGGCCGATGGCCACGAGGTCGAATTGGCCGAGTGGCAAGATGCTGCGAATGACGAAGGTTTCACGGCCTATGGTACTGTGATTAACGAGGGGATTCTAGCCGGATTGCTGCACGAGGTGAACCGAGAAATCAACATTGATTTGCCCTTGGAGGGTGAGAATTCAACGAATAATCAAACAGTCAGTGTAGTCGAACACCAGACGCTTGAGAGGGTTCTCTACCCCTCGGTCATCACGGCCGCGGGCAATACACCTCCTGCTCTGCTGGGTTTGGCTTTCCGAGAGGGTGCGCTGTTCACTGAGGGCGGGGTTGCGCACCTTGAGGCGAGCGTCGAAGACGTCGACACCGATGTTGTCGGAGTCATGGTCGACTTGACCGAATTCGGATTGGGATTCGTGACTCTATCCGATACTGGTCTGAATGGGGATGAGGTGATTCATGATTCTGTTTGGACGGCGAGGATTGAGCATGATGGACTTGAGTATGGCCTCGCCGAAATTCCTGTGAGGATGGATGATCTTTGGATTGATGTTGAGACTACTGCGGCGCTGGAAGTAACTAATTCGCCGCCGCGAATCACATCGCGCGATTACGCTCCCGACTTCGCGTATCGCGGAGATATGATCGATGCGAGTTTACGTGTAGAGGATGGGCATGGTGTCGAATCGGTCGCCATCGATTTACTGAGTGCAGGTGGGGAATTGACCCAGCTGGCTCTTGATACTGAGAGTGGTCGCTGGATTGGTCAATTCACTCTGCCCGATTCGCTGGCACCCGGTCAGCGTTCAATCTCGATTCAGGTCGAAGATTCTGAGGGGGCGAGCGCACTGATTGACGCCGGTGCTGTCATCGAGGTGCTCAACGAGGCACCGTCGGTGACCAATGTCTCATTCCTCGACGAAGGAGAATGGTCACAATTCGTCGAGATTCCGAAGAATGGAGAGAAAACCTACACCATCGAGGTGACAATCGATGATCCCGATGGTGTTTCATCGGCGCAGGTCAAATTAGGCCGCCTTGCGCCTATTGGCAAGTCAGAGACTTGGCTTCCAATCAATGATGAGGGTGAAGATGGCGATAGTGTGGCTGGTGACGGCGTCTTCACCACTACAATCAACGTCCGTTCTACCTTGACTCAAGGTGAGATGAACTTCCTTGTGCGGGCGTCGGATATTTTCCAATCGATGACGCCCGAAGGAGAGCAGATTCATTCTCTCGAATTAATCGATGAGAAGGGCTCGGGAACCAACGGAGGTAGTTGGTTTGTCGACAACACTAACTCAATCGTTCTCGTTGCTTTGCTCATTCTACTCGCACTCGGCGCTACCGCTGCCATCCTAATGGTGCGAAATGCCGAACTTGAATGACGATGCGCGCGCGCATCGTGACGGGCGAACCTCCTTAGCCGACGATGTTTGCTCCGAACATGTGAACCGAACGAGTGTCCTCCTAATTGCGGCTCTCACCCTGACTGCATTGGCAAGCCCGATTATCGCGGCATCATCCTCCGATGAAGAAGTGGCAGGTCAGCCACGAAACATCTCAGTTGACCTCACTTGGCCACACGCTGAGGGGGATTATTCTGAACTCGACTGGCAACAGTATGCGACTTACTTCAAGGAGGATCTCGAAAATGGTGGCTTCTGGAATCGGGTGGTAATCCATTCGGTTCGCAGCGATGCTGGCTATTGGTATCAGGCCGATGAGTCGTGCTCAATAGGTGATTTCACAGGTCAGTGCCATGTCCGTAATTTCCGAAGTGGAATGCACTTCACTGCCTATGCGGACGCCTATGGCATTTCCATCGAGAATGATTGGACCAGAGATATGGACTTGCGACGGTCAATTGGTGGAGATTGGATAGATTACGATGACCGATACTTCGAGGATTACTACATCGATTGGGGCACATTTGATGATGATGAGGTTGGACGATATTGGTCGAATACTTCTGCAGAATGGTGGGAGAGTGGGTCTCCTTCTTCGATGAGTGTAGGGACTACGTTCACTGAAACTTCAGAAAATTGGGAGGACTGGTCTTGGGTCGACCTCGCCGACAACGGTAGTCGAGAGGAGGATTCTGGCTCAGAGTATTGGTTCGAGAATATCTCTTACGAAGGGATCCAAGAAATTTCAATGGAGTTCGATGGCTACAACGAAGCGGATTCTTCGACCACAAGCGGACCTACGACTCTGACTGTTCTTCAGGTCGAGGTTCGAAATGTCACCGACTCGGGTCAGAACGATTTGGTAGCTGTACAATTGTACTCAGAATGGGGTGGTGTGGCAGGATTCTACTTCGATGCTGAGAACGCCACAGATCTCGTGCCGATGACCATGTGGAGCTCAGCAGCTTCAGGATTCCCCGATGCCGATGGCGATGGTTGCCCTGACGAAGAGGATGAGTTCCCAAATGACCCATCCGAGTGCTCCGATAACGATGATGACGGTATCGGAGACAACGCCGACACTGATGACGACAACGATGGTTGGTTAGATGATAACGAGTACCTTTGCGGAACCGATCAATTCGATGCTCAATCCTATCCTGCCGATTTTGATGGTGACGGCGATTGTGATGGGCTTGACTCAGACGATGACGACGATGGTCACAATGATATCATCGACGACTTCCCTCTCGACGCCAGCGAATGGAATGACAACGACGAAGATGGTACCGGCGATAATGCTGACCTCGACGACGATAATGATGGATTCTCAGACATGATTGAGCAAGATTGTGGCTCGGATCACTTGAGTGGATTCTCACAACCTCTCGACACCGATCGAGACGGCTCGTGCGACGAGATGGATGTCGACGACGATGATGATGGTTGGAACGACAACCTCGATGCCTTCCCCAAGGATCAGTCCGAGTGGCTGGATTCAGATGGTGATGGCATCGGCAATAATGAAGACCCCGACGATGATGATGATGGCTGGCTAGACCAGAAAGAAGGTGATTGCGGGACTGATCCATTAGATGCATCGAGTCAGCCAGAAGATCTTGATGGCGACTCGCTGTGCGACGCTGTCGATACTGATGATGACGGCGATAAGTGGTCCGACAGCGTCGACGCCTTCCCTAGAGATTCAACAGAATGGTTCGACAGCGATGGGGACGGTATAGGCGATAATGCCGACACCGACGATGATGGAGATGGTTGGTCAGATTTAGCCGAGGAGACTTGCGACGGTGACAAGGACGATGCCTCAATCACGCCAACGGATTCCGATGGAGACGGCCAGTGCGATTCAATGGACCCTGACAAGGATGGAGACGGGGTCATCAATGACGACGATGATTTCCCAGATGATCCTGAAGAACATGTTGATTCTGATGGCGACGGAATCGGCGACAATGCCGATGCCGATGATGATGGTGATGGCCTAACCGACCTCGCTGAGATAGCCGCTGGCACCGACCCACTCAAGCGAGACACAGACGGTGATGGCTGGGCAGATGGCTTCGATGACTTCCCACTCAATCCGAATGAGTGGGAGGATTCCGATGGAGACGGCGTTGGCGACAATGCCGATGCCTACCCGAGCTTCGCAGCTTGGCAGACAACGGGTGATATGGTGCTGAGCATTCTAATCGCGCTGGTCGTTGTTGGATTACTCGGAGGCGGTGCTTTCGTCATCTCTCGCTCAAAGAAGTCTGAAGATATGTCTGGATACGCTCAGGATCAATCACATCACTTTGCTCCTCCGAGCCCAGTTTCCATGTACACCGATGAGCAATTGCGCGAGGCTGGCTGGACTGATGAACAGATTGCGCAACATCGACAAGAATGATGTCGAATTTTGGTACGAGTGCCGGGATTTGAACCCGGGTTCAAGCGTTGGCAACGCTCGGTGATAACCACTACACTACACTCGTGCGAAATTCGGGAAACAAGACTCACTTTTCTAAGCGTCGGTCTGCTCAGCAGAGAGTCTCTCGAGGTTGTTGACAATGGTGTCACGAGTGCTCCGATAGATATCGATTGGTCCGCCAACAGGGTCGTCTAAACCCCAATCCTCTGCAATTGGTAGCATGGGGCAATGAACTCCGCATCCCATGCTGATGATCATGTCCCAACCCTCAGTCTCTACATCATCAACTGACTTCGGGCTGAGACCCTCCGTCGAGACTCCAATTTCCTGAAGA
>DUJH01000014.1:11012-14720 GCA_013329905.1 Candidatus Thalassarchaeaceae archaeon
GCCATCTGGCTGCGGCAGGTATTCCCTACACAGACGAAGAGGAGTCGCATGACAACCGATGAACGCCAGCCTACTTGAATCAGACACCAATAGAATACTGTCCTTCGTGAACAATGTAGTCCAGCCCATAGGGCTGATATTGCGCTCATCAAGTCCTCCTCCTTCTCCGCGTAGGCTTGAAGTAGGCCTCACGCTGCCCCTCAGAATGATGTCAGATTCACCAATCTCCCACCACCCCAGCGGCGGCCTGCCGATGGAAGAGTCCCAGGCAGCCCCAGAAGCGACTCCAGCATCCCCAGAGCAGAGTGCGCAAATGGAGCAGGCATACGCTCAGATGCGGCGAAAGATGCGGATGAAGCAACTTGACGAGGAAATCAAGCACAAGGTCATGGTCCTCTCCGGAAAGGGTGGTGTTGGGAAATCCACTGTATCGGTTGGCCTAGCTCTCTCACTCGCTCGCCAAGGTAAGAAAGTCGGTTTGATGGACATCGACATTACCGGTCCAAATGTACCGAAAATGCTCGGTATCGAGGATGTCGATCTCCACGTCGAGGACGGGCAGATTTTTCCTGCCATCGGACCGCACGGCCTGAAGGTTATCTCGATGGCTTTTCTCATCGAAGATCCAGACAAGCCAGTCATCTGGCGAGGTCCGATTAAACTCGGTGCCATTCAGCAATTCATCGGCGACGTCGCATGGGGGGAACTCGACGCACTCATCATCGACTTCCCTCCGGGGACAAGCGACGAGCCGCTAACAGTCTCTCAGAGTCTTCCAGGAATCGACGGCGTCGTCATCGTCACAACACCTCAAGACGTCGCCTTGCTCGACTCGCGAAAATCGATTAATTTCGCCAAGACAATCTCACTACCATGCTTGGGTGTCGTCGAGAATATGAGTGGATACACGATTCGCGGAACGGCGCAGCCGAACTCAGATGTCAGCGTCATCGGACCGACTGGGACTCCGATTGAAGCAACAGCCGATGAGAACGGAGATTGGTCGCTCACCCTAGACGTCTTCAAGTCGGGCGGCGGAGCAACCGCCGCTCTTGAACTCGAAGTTCCATTCCTCGGAGCACTCCCCTTCGATCCAGGAATCGTGCGCGGCGGCGATGACGGCGTTCACCGCATCATCGCCGAACCTGATGGAGAAACTGCCGTAGCCTTCGACGAGGTCGTCTCAAACGTCCTCGTCCAATTAGAGGGTAGTAGTGGCCCGACTGTCCGAATCTCTTAGATTCGAGCTAAATTCAGCCATAATTCAACCTAATTCCGTCGTAAACCACTACCGAAATCGGCAGGGTTGCATTCTTGATACATCGATGTCCTCGGCAAGGTAAGGGAGAAGGGCACAGTATGGCAAGTGGCTCAGGCATTTACATCTCTTGGCTGATGGGGGCGATTCTACTCTCGATCGCACTTATGCCGCTGATGAAGCCACCATGGGCTAAGATTAGACTCCAGGCTTTCGTCGATATGTTCAGACGTTATTGGGCCCACATGATTGTGGTATTCTCAGTCTATCTATGGAAGGATTTGCTCGATCAACTTGATCGAATTCTGATGGCAAACACTCAGCTCGATATGACTCCGTATGTCTATGCTATCGAAGGCGATATCGTGCTCTGGATTCAAGATGCGTTCCACAACGATTTGCTTTCAGTCGGCTTAACTCACTTCTATGTCATGGGATTCATGACGGCAACTTTCGCTTCCTTCGTTTACCCAATTTACTTCGACGACCGACACATGGCCGACAGAGTATCTCTCTCGATGTTCTGGGTCTATGTTTTGGCGATTCCTTTCTATCTCTTCTTCAATGTCCGCGTGACTGGTGATCACATCCCGGCGATGGAGACGATTGCCTACGATTTGACGCCGGTGATTCATAATTGGTTCACGCGGATTGATCCGTTTACGAACGGCATGCCGAGTTTGCACATCGGTTTGCCATTCGCCGTTTGGCTGACCTACCTCCGATGGGATGAGGACGGGCGCTGGAGTCGCTTCCGATTCGCGCTCGTCGCTTTCATTTTGGTGACAGGATTCGCTATTTTGTATCTCGGAATTCACTGGGTTGTAGATATCATCGGCGGGGTCGTTGTCGCGACGCTAGCGGTTCGACTTTCAGATAAGACGCATGGGCCGTTCTGGCGCTTTGCCGATGAGCGTCTATTCACTCGCCGATTGGCTCGCTTACTCAACGACCCGAAGGCTTGGTTGAGGCAGGGTGGCGTCTCTCTCAAGCAGATGGTCCAGCCACTTCGCGAGCCTTCGAGCACTCAGACCGGCGCCGTAATAATCGCTATACTGATCGGTACCGGAACCGTTCTTCTGTGGGATGCTACTCATCAGGACTTCCCAGTTGAAGGAGTTGAATGGCCGACTGATGCTGTTGGTTCAGGTGATTGGCTGTTAAGTGTCGAAGAGAATCAAAACGGTACTGTCGATGTGACTGCGTGGAATTCTGAGTCTAGGGATTCACAGACGATATCGACTATTGCCATCGGCGAGGATGGTTGGTCCTCCATCCCTAAATTGTCTGCTTCTGAGAACGGAGTGGTGCTTTTCGATTCCTACAAGATGCAATTCTGGTCCTATCCGACCACTAGCTATGGATTTGATTCATTGTGGTCGACTGAGGAATTGAATGCCGATTCCCCGAGAATTCTTGACATTCTGATGGCTGTGGATAGTGACGGCGAGGCGGTCATTGCAATCGTCTATGCTGATCAGATAGTCTACCGCGACATCTCAGGGCACATCGCCGAGCACCCTGCCCCCGCAGGACCATTCACAGCTGTGGCAGCATCTGGGAATCTAATCGCCTCGGCGATGACGACAGCAAACGGACCGATTCTGGATATTGTATCGCTGTCGACTCAATTGAGTCTCAACATCGAGATTACCAACACTGCTGACGAAGTAGTCGACGAACATCTTGAGGAGGTCTTCGGTATTGCTGTCGATTATGCCTCTTCGGAGGTTGTTGACATCGAGATGGATGGCAATCACGTCGTCGCCGTGGTCGATGTCGGGCCGGTGAATCGCACCATCCTCATCGACACGATTAGCGGTTCACAACTTCTTCTCTCTGATCCGGTTTGGCCCTCATCCTCTCCAAGCATCGCTCACGGTCGAGTCGCCTTCTTGCAGATTCCTCGCTTCGACCCGACAACCGAACCAGAGGATTTGCTGACTGCGAGGGATGTATTCTTGCATGATATCGATGAAAACCTCACCGTGCAGTTGACTATTGATGATGATGTAGATCAATCCAATCCTCAGATTCTACAATCGAATGTGGCTTGGATTGAAGGACATAATAACGAGGGATTCGAAATTCGGATGCACGCCCTCGAGGAGACCTTCGAACCATATTCCTCAGTTGTCCTGCAATCGTCGATAGTTCTACTGATTCCGTTGATAATCCTCTACGCTTTTCAGAGTACTAACTCCTCTCGAGGACGAGTTCGCCGCGACTTTGAGTGACAGTTCATCTCCGACGACGACTCATTCAGCGAGCCTGAACATCTCATTGAGGCTGTGCTGCGCCCGCGCGATAATTTCCTCGTCGAGTTCGATTATCTGTGCCGGATGAGGATCGCGCAGGGCTTGCAGAATGTCTTCGAGTTGAGTCATTTTCATGTATCGGCACATCACGCAGGTTCCAATCAGATTGATTTCGTTATCCGACTCGGCACG
>DUJH01000014.1:14947-38700 GCA_013329905.1 Candidatus Thalassarchaeaceae archaeon
CCCAACCTCAGAGCCTCTTCCATCAGTTTCTCGCTACTCCCCACAACGTCACTCTCTGCAATGACGTCGGAATCGCACTCGGGATGGCTAAGCACCTTGAGTTCGATACCGTGCTCGGCTGTTCGTGAGCGCCACGAGCGAATTTTTTCGCCTGTGAAAGTTGCGTGGACATAGCACTCGCCATCGTAATTGATGACTTCTTTTCGACCAGCTAGATGTTCAGCCAGATGCTTCCCCATCAGTCGGTCGGGCACGAAAATCAATCGGTCGCCAGGCAACTTCTCGCAAATGCGCAGATAATTGCTGCTTGTCACACACACATCCACCTCGGCCTTGACCTCGGCGCTGGTGTTGATGTAACAGGCGACTGGGACTCCCGGATAACGTGCCTTGAGGTCACGCACATCCGCGGCGGTTATACTGTCAGATAGGGAACATCCCGCTTCAGGAGATGGATGGAGCACTGTCTTGTGCGGGCTGACAATCTTGGCCGTCTCAGCCATGAATCGAACGCTGGAGAAAAGTATCGTCTGTTGTGGAGCATCACGTGCAGCCTTGGAGAGTGAGTAACTGTCTGAGACCGAGTCGGCGACTCCGTAAACGATGTCGGGAGTTTGGTACGAATGCGCAATCAAAAAAACATCATTTGTGCGCTTTAGCTCGTTGATTTCGAGGGTCAGCGGAGCGATTGTCTTGCAGGTTTCGAGATCCCAGAGCTGACCTTGATTGATGACTTGCTGAAGTCGCTTCGCCTCAGTCTCTATCTCTTCGGCAGAGTATGACTTCGGCGTCAGTGAGCCACGAGGCAGCGGGGCAGCAGGCATCTGCATCGTCATCTGTGCTCGCTGCTGCCTCCGGTGCAACCGCTTTCAAGGCATCTCATCTCGGAGGAGCATGGCTGGGGAGGGGATTGCGATGTGGAACGAGGAATCGGTTCTCCATATCGGTGCTGAGGCCACGGCAACGGCTGGAACTTGGATGGGTATCCGGGCCGTGTTGAAGAAGCGCGAGCCGCGAGCCTATAGGCACCCTTCATTGGATCGCAAACTGACCCGTCAGCGACTATCAGCAGAGGCCCGTATCCTTGCGCGCTTGCAGAAGATTGGATTCCCATCGCCTGCCCTATTGGATGTCGATGTTGAGGGAGGCTGGATACTACTCTCACGAATCGAAGGACGTCCTCTCTACGAGGCGCTGCAAGATGGCAGCGCCGGTCTGGATACAGTTCACGCCTTCGGAGCCATAATTCGTCGCCTGCACGAATCGGATATCGCCCATGGCGACTTGACAACACACAATGTGATGATTGACGAGGTCGGGGATCTGAATCTCATCGATTTCGGTCTCTCACGTATCGCCCCCGAAATCGAACATCTCGGCCTCGACCTACAAGTCCTCAACGAGTGCCTAACCGCTAGCCACCACACCTACGAGGGAGCGGTCGAGACCATGATTGAAGGCTATCTCGCGGCGGATTCTGGTGAATCCATAGGACTCACGCAGAATCCGGCATCCGCCGTCGTCGAACGCTTCAACGCGATTCGCGGCCGCGTCCGCTACCACGCTTGAGCACAATAGACGATTGACAAACCTCAACCTTGACCTCCCTGAATCACGAAACACACTTCCGAGATGAGCAGATGAGAATCCTTTTCGCAACGGGAAATGAGAATAAAATCATCGAAGCTAGAGAGGTTCTCGAGCCGCTCAGTCACAGTGTCGAGGGTCTCGTAATCGATGGACAGCGACCTGATTTCGATGAACCAAAAAATCTCGGGCTCGCTGCTGTCGCCCAAGCAAAAATCGAGCAAGCCCTCGCCCTCATCCAGGGTACAGGCCACGAGGGCAGCTCCATCCTCGTCGAGGATTCAGGGATCTTCCTTGACGCCTTCCCCGAATGGCCAGGCGCGGAATCCTCCGACGTTGAGCAAAAATTAGGCCTCGCAGGAATTATCGAGAAAGTCAACGAGGCCGGCGACCGCGGTGCCGAATACCGTGCGGTCGCGATTTTGTCCGACGGCACCAATCACTGGCAGTCGGCCGGCGTCTGCCGCGGAACAATATCCACTGAACTCCGCGGCACCCACGGCTTCGGATATGATCCAATTTTCATTCCCGAAGTGGGCGACGGACGCACTTTCGGAGAACTCGAATCTCATTACAAGAACGAGATTTCCCATCGTAAACAAGCGTTAGAAGCACTCGCAAGGCTTCTCAATCCCCCGTCAAAGTGAATAAAGACCCGCCAATGTGGCAACCGAGGAGTCGACGTGGTTTCGTACACCAGATTGTTTCTACTAACGCTTCTTGCAGTCGGTACGCCGCTGTTTCTGATCTTTCAGGGAACGATGAGTATCGGCTTACAGATAGCCTCTGCAACGGTGCTTCTAGCCTTCCTTGCCATCTACGTATTCTCAGGACGACAACCTCTCCCGAAGTCTCCGAAAATACCTTCTGTGACGATTGAGGTTGACGACGAGCCGGAAGAGCTCGATCTTCCTGCCCCGGTTGTCGAGATGGATAGCGTCAGCGACAAGCGCGAAGAGAAGATTCGCCGCAGTCGCGGGCGCGTCGCGGCGCCAGCCGCTCCTGCAATGCCAATGCCACCTCCTGGCGTGCCTCTACCCCCTCCTGGTGCTCCAATGCCTGCTATGCCACCTATGCCTGCTATGCCCCCAATGCCCGCTCCCAGCGCACCTCCTGCGGTGGCTGGTGATGGAGAGAACGTTGCACAACGCCTCGTCGTGGCGCGCGATGCACAGTCAGAGATGGAGTCCGAGATTGAGGCCTATGTCGAGGAGAGGCGAGTGAAAAGGTCAGAGATTCGAGGGCGAATCGAGCGCCGCCGCCGAATGGCTCTAGCTGAACGGCGAGCGGCAAAGGTGCGGATGTGGACTGAATTGGAAGATGGTGAGGATCTGGGTGCTTTGTTGAATCGAGCGGACCACGGATTGACCGTCATCGATGAACCTGAAAATCCCGATAATTCGGCTCCGCTCGGCGTATCCTACGTTAGAATCGACGAATCGAGGATACTCAAATTGAGGACCCCACTAAGCGTTCCTGAGAAGCAGGATGAATCTCCAACCCCTCCTGTCCCACAGATGCCAGAAGTGGGCGAGATGCCTCCAATGCCTCCTCCTTCAGGAGACTTACCACCTCCCCCCGGAATGCCTGGGATGCCTCCTCCACCACCACCACCACCTTCGCTGTGATATGTTGAAGCGCGGGGTAGGTCTGGCCCCTCTATGAGCGAGGATGTATTGCTGGTCGAGAATGTGCCCGTCGAGGGCTCGAGTCCGGCCGGTGGAGTGATTTCGGTCTGGACATTGAACCGGCCGGAGAAACTCAATGCTCTGAATTCGGCATCGCACGATGCTTTGAGGCAGGCTTGTGCTAATGCCGAGGCCGACGACGCTGTGCGCGTCGTCGTCATCAAAGGCGCGGCGCCTCCGCCCGCGCCTGAAGGAAAGAGACAGAAACCGGCGGCATTCGCCGCCGGAGCGGACATTTCCGAATTTGCGGGAAAAGACTCGGACGATGTCCGACCATTCTTCGAGAATAGTGCTTGGGAGAAAGTCTGGAATCTTTCAAAGCCAACGATTGCGATGGTTGATGGATTCGCCTTGGGTGGTGGAACTGAGCTTGCACTCTCCTGTGATCTACGCATCGCCAGCACCCGCGCCAAGTTTGGTACACCTGAGATTAATCTAGGACTGATTCCCGGAGGCGGTGGGACCCAGAGACTCGCTGGTATGCTCGGTTATGGCAAGGCGATGGAGATGGTGATGACTGGCGAAATGGTTGGCTCGGATGAGGCACTGCGGATCGGTTTGGCCAATGATGTGGTCGAGCCGGAAGAACTCGAGGCGCGAACAATGCAAATGGCTGAGAATATTGCCAAGAAGTCTCCTTACACAATCAAGGTCGCTAAGCGGGCGGTTCGCGCTGCCCTCGATTTACCGCTCACTGAGGGGATTCTTGCTGAGCGTTCTGAATTCGTTGCTCTATTCGATACCGAGGACAAGGAGATCGGCGTCCAGGCCTTCCTCAACCGTGAAGACGCCGAATGGGTCGGCAACTAACCGTGTAAAACCGAGCCGTCTCATCAGCGCTGAATCGCCTTGATTTCAAGGAATTCCTCGAGTCCATGGATTCCGAGTTCGCGGCCGTTACCTGACAGCTTGTAGCCACCGAATGGCGCGCTGATGTTGAACGCACCACCGTTGATGCTAACCTGTCCTGTGCGCAGTGCACGAGCAACGCGCATAGCACGCTCTTCATCTCCTGACCAAACTCCGCCAGATAGCCCATATTCTGAGTCATTCGCCAGAGCAATCGCCTCTTCCTCAGTCTCGTAGGTGGTGATTGTGAGGACTGGGCCAAAGATTTCCTCACGGAAAATCGCCATCTCGGAAGTCACGTCAGCGAATACCGTCGGTTGGACGAAGAAACCACTCTCCAACCCCTCAGGCATGCCTTCGCCTCCTGCCACCAAAGTTGCGCCTTCGGACAAACCGGATGCGATGTATCCGGCGACTGATTCCTGCTGTCGCGCCGATACCATCGGCCCGCAGCGTATCGATTCGTCGTTTGGGTCGCCGACTGAATATCGCTGCATAGTGGCAGTGATTACTTCGACGACCTCGTCGCGCGCGCCAGCCGGTACAATGAGTCGGCTCAGGCTGGAACATTCTTGTCCAGAATTGTTGAAGCAGGCATAAACAGCCATCTTGGCGGCCTTCGCGATATCTGCGTCATCGAGAATGATATTCGCGCTTTTACCTCCTAGTTCGAGAGTGACTCTCTTCACAGTGGGTGCAGCAGCCTGCGACACGCTGACTCCTGCACCAGTTGAACCGGTGAAACTGACCATATCGACTTCAGGATGTGCGGCGAGTGTCTCGCCGATGTCGCGACCGTGGCCTGAAACCAGATTGAACACGCCCGCAGGCAGACCAATTTCATGCAAAATATCAGCTAGAAGGAAGGCGTTGAGTGGAGCCTCTTTGGAGGGTTTGAGGATCATTGTGCAACCTGAAGCGAGGGCAGGGGCGACCTTACCGATTATTTGGTGCAGCGGGAAATTCCACGGAGTAATCATTGCCACGACCCCGATTGGTTCCTTGACAATCAACGAGTTGCGAACCTCCTCTTCCCACTCGAAGGAATCGAGCATTTTCGCGTACGAGCGTGAGACAACTCGAGGCGTTCCGACCATCGCCATTCTGCTGTAATTGATCGGCGTACCAACTTCTGCTGTGATTAGTTGAGCGATTTCTTCGCCGCGTTCCTTGAACGCGGCCGAAATCGAATTCAAAATCGCGATTCTTTCTTCGATACTACTTGCCGACCAAGCGGGGAAAGCCGCGCGCGCTGCTGCAACTGCGGATTCAACGTCAGCAGCGTTTCCAACCGGTACAGAACCGATGCACTGCTCGGTTGTCGGATTAACAACTTCAATCGTCCCTTCACCGCTTGCTGCGACCCACTTTCCATCGATGTAGATACTCTCGCGCGCGTTCATGGATGGGGCAAAGCGAGGTGACTTATCAGATTCATGCAGTTCAAAAGTAGAGACACGACTGGGAGTTCATGAGTATGGAAGTCACACGTCATGATGGAGGCGTTGCTGTGGTCACACTTTCCGAGGCTGCTGCTCGAAACGCTTTCTCACGCTCTTCTATACACGAGATTGCAGATGTGTTGGGTGGATTGTTGGACGACCCGTCCTGTGATGGCATTGTGCTTACGGGCACGGGTCGATTCTTCTGTACTGGCGCTGATATCGACGAGTTCGCCAACTCGATTGATGATGGTTCCATCGCGGATCTCGTCGGTGAATTAACTGGGGTTTTGCATCCACTTGAGTTGCGCCTTCGCCGTTCTCCGACTGTGTTTGTCGCTGCGATGAATGGCGCTGCAGCCGGTGGTGGGCTCGGCCTCGCCTTGTCTGCTGATTACCGAGTCTGCGTGCCCGAAGCCCGTCTCGCCGCCGCCTTCTTCTCACTCGGACTCTCTCCAGACGGCGGCTCGACCTGGATGCTCCCACGTTTGGTTGGAAACCAGCGCGCTCGCCGCTTCTTCTTCGACAACGAGGTCTGGACAGGCGAGCAAGCTCTCGAATTTGGAGCAGTTGACGAGGTTGTTGGAGCTGACGATTTACTTGGGCGTGCCATTGAGGTTGCAGCCAAGTGGGGCTCGTGGGCTCAAGCGAGTAGACAGGGAACCAAGCAATTGCTCGATGCCTCGACTGCGACCTTCATGGAGACTCAACTTGAGTTTGAGAAGTCCTTGATTACTGCTGCGAGTCTCACACCGGATTTTGCTGAAGGAGTCTCGGCCTTTCTCGAGAAGCGAGCGCCCTCTTTTGGGCGCTCGGAAGAAGAATAATCTCCGCTTAGTAGCGAGATTGAATTCGCGGCTTACCCTGAAGAATTCTCATTCGCCTTCGGGGGTTTGAGACCATCAAGCATGTATTTGCATCCATGAAACTCTAGCCAAGTCCTTGACTACTTGAATCAGTGTTTATCTCGACAAGGACTGATTCATACGAAAACATGTCTAATTTAGGCCCATTTAGCCTTCACGACGCAGCCGTAGGACACCAACGATGATGGCAAGAATGCAGGACAAGGCTGCGATATTTGCGAAAACCATCGCCACAGACTCGATGACCACCCCATAGAATAGCCACATCGTCAGAGAGGCTGAAACCAGAGTGAAAGTCGGCAAAGAAATCCCCTCGTGCTTGCCCTCAGACCAGACTTTGCGAATCTGTGGGAACCATGCGATCACACCGAGAAATCCTGCAGCAACGCCAATTGCTTCAACCCAGAGTGGAATCGTCGTCGCCAACTCCCGACACCTCACAATGGTAGGTCATCGCGCTCGGTCTTCTCACCGTCAGACCAATCGTATAGACCACGAGATGATTTCTTTCCGAGGCTGCCCTCGGCGACAAGCGCCTCGAGCAGAGGATGAGGCCGATACGAATCATCATCAAAGGCCTCAGCCAAGTTATTCAGAATGTCGCGACGAACATCTAGCCCAACCAAGTCGCTAAGTTCGAGCGGCCCCATTGGATGTCGATATCCTAACCTCATTGCAGTATCGATATCGCTGGCGCTGGCAACGCCATCAGCCAGCATTCGAATCGCTTCATTACCCAGAATAACTCCGAGTCTGCTCGTTGCAAACCCAGGCACATCACGCACTAAAATCGTCTCCTTGCCCATCGCATAACCGATGGACTGAGCCGCTTCGATAGTCTCATCAGAGCAGCCATCATGGCGAACAATCTCAAGTAATTTCATGATTGGAACCGGATTGAAGAAGTGCATCCCGATAACCCTGTCAGCACAAGTAGTGGCCTCTGCGATTGCGCCAATCGGAAGCCCCGAAGTATTCGTCGCAAGTATAGCGTGGGTCGGAGCCATCGACTCGAGATCTCGGAAGATGCTCTGCTTCAATTCCATAATCTCAGGAACAGCCTCGATAACCAAGTCAGCCCCAGAAACGGCCTCAGCCATATCCGCACATGCGCTTAGATTGCCTTCCCACTCTGCCTTCTGCTCAGCAGTGGTCTTGCCACGAGCAATTCCCTTGTCCCAGAAGGAGTCGACAGCAGCCATCCCCTTCGCTAATCCTTCAGGAAAAGCATCGAACAATCGAGTCTCCCAACCTGTTTGGGCGCAGACCTGAGCAATTCCAGCGCCCATCGTCCCGGCGCCGATCACGGCGACGGTACGGATGTCCATCGTTTCACTCCCTACCATATGCCGCTAGTGCAGCCTGAAACAGTCGTTGCCGAGGGACATCATGTTCCAAGAAGCAAGTGAAAGGAGCCACATCTTTGAGCAATTCAATCGCCGAGACATAAGCGCCGTAAATGAAGGGATCAGCGACCTCGGTCGCTGGAATTTCAATCCCCAACTTAGCCAATCCCTTCCGCGTATCTTCGTCCCAAATCGCGTAGGTGTGTTGGGTGAAGTGGAGGTAGGAGGAGAGCCTGACTATGTCGGAGCGAGCATTTGGAGTGAAGGAGTCGAGCAACAGTGTGTCGGGGTAACGAATCGCATACATCGCTAGTTTCACTTCGCGCGTAGTCTCATCTCGCCAATCGCGCTTGTCTAATCCCATCCATTCATCGACCATATCGAGCATTTCATTGGTGTAAGGTCGATGCACTCTGTAGAGCAGTTTTTCGTAGCCTTCAGCGTCTTGATCGGCCGAATGGTGGTGCTCGTGAAATAGATCGGTTAATTTGTCAAAAAATGGCTTACAGCGCTCCTTATCGAAGGCCAAGAGTGATAGATGTTGCATGAAATCACCCGTTAGGCTCAGTCGCCCTTCCACTCGCGGTATTGAATCCATTCTTCTTGCATGTATTCGTTGATCAGACGTTCTTCGTCCGCATCGGTGGGAAGAACGTCGTCAAGATAAGCCTGCCAATCCGCGTCGTTTCCTTCGAAGTCGTCGCCTTGAATCGTGTAACGCTTTGCTGAGTATTTTCCGATTCCTCGGTTGAATTTGTCCGACGGAATAAACAACTCAGGCTCGCCTTTCTTCCGGGCCTGGCTAATTCTGCGCATCTCGTCGCGAAGTTCCTGGAAATAGAGCTCACGACTCGCTTCATTGAGGTGAGCACGGTCTGCATCATCGCTAGACTCGCGCTCATCATAGCGCCCCTTGATTCCGTAAACATAGGCCCACTGGGCGCTTGTCGAGTCGTCAGTCCCAAACAGGTCGAGACCAGTACTGACCCACTTATTGACGTATTTCTGGAGAAGCGCGCAGGGGATTACTCCCTGCTTGACAACTCGGCGTAGTCCATTGGCTCCGGTGCCGAGATGGAAGGATTCCTCCTTCAGCATCGGTCCCATCGAGGCGGCGAGTGGCTGGAAAGAAGATGTGCTAAGCATCTTCAGTTGGTACTTACCGTCTCGGTCGATGAAGTGAGTGAAGCAGAAGAAGTCCAACCAGTGGTCGATCGGTTCGTTGAACGAACCTAGAATTCGAGTTCCTTCCTGTGCATTGCGCTCTAGTAGCTTTGCTGCCTCGCGCACTCCGTGCTCACCGAAGTAAGTGCAGAGAAGGTAAGCCATCTGCCATCCGTGGCGCTGTTCTTCGCACATGATTCGTAGGGCTGACTTGCGGTCATACTCGGTCGGTGCGGTAGCCAGCAGGTGGTTCTGCTGCTCGACGCTGGCGAATTCTGTATCGCCCTGCACGCTGACCATCGAGATGATTGCGTCACGGATGTTTTGTTGTGGAATCTGCATTCGGCGCTGCCACTTGGGCATGCCTAGGAAATCCCCGAATTCGATCTGGGAACCAGCGGTGTCCCAGTCGAACTTGATGTCGAATCGGTAATCGCCCAGCCACGAGGGGTCGAATCCGATTCGTGTCTGCCAATCGCTGAAATCTTGTATCCACACCTCGAAGTTCGGGGAGTAGTCCTGTACGATTTCTTCCTCTGTCATGAGGTGGGCCAGAAGCAGCCTGTATTTCAACCACTTCACCGAAGACGTAGTCTTCGGTCGCCTAAAATTTTCGAGTGATTTGTTCAGCGACCTTCGAATCGAGGGGTGCGGCGCTCGACGTAAGCGGCGATTCCTTCCTTCGCGTCAGAGCTGTTGAACAGAGCCGCTTGCAACTCACGCTCAAGTGCAAGGTGATACTCGAAAGGCATCTCAGGTCCGGATTGGACTGAGCGCTTGATGTTGCCAACTGCCATAGTAGCCTTGTATGGTAGGCAGAACTGGGTGGCGTAGTCGAGAATGTCCTGACGGAATTCGTCCAGTGAGCCGTCCCAAACATCGTTGAAGAGGTCGATTTCCTTAGCCTTCTCGAAGGCCATCAGTTCGCCGCTGACCATGTATTCGAGAGCTCGCGACTTACCAATGAGGCGAGATAGTCTCGCAGTGCCACCAGTTCCTGCAAGCACACCGAGGTTAATCTCAGGAAGGCCACACTTGCCTGCATCCTTGCGAGCTATACGAATATCGCAGGCCATTGCGATCTCAAGTCCGCCGCCGACAGCGTGACCATTGATTGCACAAATGACGAGCTTCGGAGTCTGCTCGAGGCGGCTCAGAGTTTCGTTAGCGTGAAGGCAGAAATTGTACTTGAAGCCAGGTGTGACCGAGTTCAACATCTGTATGCTTGCACCGGCAGAGAAGAACTTGTGTCCATTGCCGGTGAAGACGATGACGCTGACATCGTCATCAAAGCGTGCCTTGACGACAGCGGTATCGATGTCGCGCATCATCTCGTGCGTGTATGTGTTCGGGCCGACTTCGTCGCCCTCAAGTGGAGCACCCGCCGAATTCGAAGCGAGTTCGATGATGGCGATTCCGTTTTCTGTGACTCCGTAGTTTACCAAGCGATTTGGCATAGGTTCGAGTTCAGGCCATGAGGTCATGGCGCATCGACCGTAGGTCGGATTATGAATCACACGGGTACGCTTGGAGGCTCTAAAACTCGCTCAAGCGTCGTTTTCAGAGAAGGAAGTATGACTTCCTCCTCGCTGGTGGGACTTCCACTGAACTCCTATTTCTTCGGCACGTGGGCTTGCTTCCCAGACATCTCTTGAGAGGGCTTTTCGGAACGGCATGCGGGAGACCATTCGGCCGTCTGCGAGTTTTTTACGGCGGAGCATGCCGATTTTGACGATGGGCCATAATGCTCGGCGAAATAGTCCGGGTTGGTAGACCCATTTCATGAAGGCGAGCCCATCGCCTTTGCGCGCTTGGTCACGCATCCAATAGCGCGCGACCATTTTGAATCCACGATTGCCAATTCGATTCATCAAGAATCGGTTGATGGCGCTCGCTCGAATTAGTGGAATCAAGCGACTACGGACTTGTTTCTCATAATCATTCGAGCCCATAATCGAGTTGGCGGCCATCACTCCGCTGGTGATTGCATAACGCATCCCAAAACCCCACATGAAGTCCTGCAATCCGCCGGCTTCGCCGACATAATGCCTGTCTTCGTGGATGTAGTGGTCGGGTAGTGAGAAGTCTCCCTTTCCACCGACGCGTTTTATTGGTTGGCGGTTGAGTTCGTAGTGTTCCTCGTACCAAGCGATGGTCTCGTTGAGGTATCGGCTGGACTTCTTTTGCTGACGCCAGAGGCAGGTGCAGATGAGGCCGATTCCGTCGATGATTATTAGGTAGGAATAGGCGCCAGGGGCGAGTTTGTCGTTCAGTTGGAAAGCGACGTGGTTGGGGTGATCGGTATGGAAAATCTCTCCGAAGGCAACAGCGCTGGATTCCTTTGGTCCAGCGGCGATTATGTCGCATTCACTGGGGTCTTTACGCGTCTCGTAGTGGATGTTTGCACCGGCAGCGAGGGCCATTCGCTTCAATCCTTGATCGATGCAATGTTCGTCAGTACCACGCTCGACGACTCTGAATGCGACTCCATTGGTTTCCGGATGACTGATCTCGTCATCGGGATGGATGAGATCGATGATACTGAATGCATCCGACTTGAATTCGTTAGGATCCAAACCCCAACCTCGCATCTCGTCGAAGAAGTCGGTATCACTGCTCCAATTCTCGAGGCCTTGGAAATCACCGTCGAAGCGTGCGCCTGAGTCCTTGCGAATCTCGTGAACGTGGACATCGTATCCTCCGCGCGCGAGTATGGCTGCAGCCGCTAGTCCCGAAAGTCCTGCACCGAGGATGTCTATGCGACGGCTCACGAGGCGTCGACCCTGATGCCGTGTTTGAATGGTTGCTTGTTTGTGCGAGGCATTGAAGCGCTGAGTGGGGATGGGGCTTCATGCCTCGAGTCGTGGTTCGCGTCGAGCCCGAGAAACTCGAACCTGAGGATCTCCGAGGGCTGGTCGACCCACAGGGCTGCGGTAGCGTGGTATCCTTTGTCGGTCTGACTCGGGGGGAGGATGATGGCGTCGAGGTTGAGAGATTGGAATTCGACGCTTGGGAAGAGAAGCTTCCATCAGTGCTCAACCGATTGGCATTCGATGCAGTCGAGCGCTTCGGTGTCTCATCGGTGGTGATTGCACATCGTACAGGTGTGGTATTGCCTGCTGAACCAATCGTTTGTATCCACGTTGGAAGCACACACAGAGCTGAGGGCTTCGAGGCCTGTTCTTGGCTGATAAGTGAGCTCAAGGCGCAAGCGCCGTTGTGGAAGAAGGAAATTCGAGCCGACGGTGAGTTGTGGAAGGCGGGACTCGGCTGAGCGAGGCGGCTGCTCACTCATCCGCGCATCGAAGCGATGACGTCGTTTACAGCATGAGGCACATTTGAGGCGATTCCCTCGACCATCATCCAGCCGTGACCCTTGACTCCGTCGCCAACACAGCGGATGCCTTCAACTCCGACATCCATCGGTAGTTCGGCACCTTGCGGTGCGCGATTGCACGGCCAGTTCCGATGATATGTGTGGACGCAGATTTCCTCGCCGTGGTCGGCGAGCCAAGGGATCGAATCGTAGAGGTCCTCGCGTCCTTTGCTAATCTCGGATTTGACGGAGGCGTCTGGTACGAATTGGTGAGTGATCATCAGATGCTTTCCTTCGGGCGCGAGGCTTGGGTCGGAGAAGGTCGGAATGACAAAGCCTCCGACCCGCTCAAGATTCGGCAACATAGTCACCCCGCTGCTACGCACTGGGATGTCATCGTCGAGAGCGAAGCAGAATCCGATTCCACCAACTGCTTGAGTGTTTTTGACCTGCTCTCGCACGCTGTCGGCCACCTCGAAATCGTCTGATAGCGCCTTCAGCAGATTCGGGTGGCCACCATT
This sequence comes from Candidatus Thalassarchaeaceae archaeon, assembly GCA_013329905.1. Lineage (GTDB taxonomy): Archaea > Thermoplasmatota > Poseidoniia > Poseidoniales > Thalassarchaeaceae > MGIIb-O1 > MGIIb-O1 sp8684u. The sequence continues at coordinate 27,727 of DUJH01000014.1, forward strand.
GTGAATGATTGAATCCGCGCCGACCCAACTCGCTTCATCCCGACCACGTCGTCGCACCCCGACGCAGAATCGATGCTCTTTGGTCGACTCCTCCGCAGTTCCTGGAAGAATCTCAGTCACTTCATGACTCAATTTGACGCGCGCACCATTCTCACGAAGGTCCGTGCGCAATCCATCGATTACTCCCTTGCATCCACCCTTCGGAATGTGCGGCCGGTCTGACCAGAAGGAATTCTGCAATATCCGAACCACGGTCGAGGCAGGCATCTGATCGAAGCGCAGACTCACAGCAAAATTTGAGAAGGCATCAAGAAAATCGATGAACTCGTCGCTGAACTTCCTCTGAAGCCAAGTACGACCATCTACGGTTTCGTCTCCCCATGCTTGCTTGGCGTCCTTGGCAAGGAGTCCTGGAAGATTCATTGCATCCTTTGCAGAGAACCACGGTATTAACCCGTAAGCCGACTTTGATGACTGATACTTTCCATCCTTTATTCGACAAGCGAAGTGGCTGGTAGGCAGGAACTCTACTCCATGACGACCGAGGTCTAACCCACCCTTCGACCGAGGGCCAAGTATCAGGTCTGAGAACGGTCCTTTGCGTCCGTGCGGAATCATGTGGACCGCACCGGTGGGGATCTGATATCCGTCGTGATCATGTTGTGTGAATCGACCACCGGCGAAGGACATTCGCTCGTAAACAGTGACGTCGAAGTCACCAGTTTGGGCGAGCTGAGCAGCGGAACTAAGCCCGCCGACTCCAGCTCCGACAACGAGTGCCTTCGGCTTTCCCATTCATAGATCACCACTCAGGCGTAGACCAGTGCCCCAGTTGGGCACCAGAGGAGGCAGCGAAGGCAATCAGTGCAATTTTTTTCGATGACCTCGCATAATCCTTCGACGATGAGGGCATCGTCTTTGCAAGCCATTAGGCAATAGGAACATCCGACGCACAAGTCGTCGATGACCTGCAGTTTCTCACCCTCTTCACTCGGCTTGTCATGGTCAACGCCCGACTCGAGTTGTGGTACAACCCCCGGAGTCGCCTTGTCGCGGAATGCCTCTGCCACGGTTTGTAGTAATCAATCAAGTATTTCAGAACCATGTTGCTCCTCCGAGTCTCTGATTAGGGATGCACACCTCCGTCATCCTGAGGCAAACGCATGGAAGAATCATTCACGGGGATAATCGATGTCGGTTCGAAGCCTGTCGTTGCCCGCGAAGCGGTCGCAACGGGACTGCTTCGTCTATCGCCTGAAAGTCTGGATGTAGTAGCTAATGGCCGCTCGATCAAAGGAGATGTTCGAGAGGCTTCCACCGTCGCGGCGATTCAGGCTGTGAAAGAGACGCCGCGCATGCTCCCTCACTGCCATCCGATTCCTATCGAGGGCTGCACAATAGATTGGGCAGTCGAACAAGACGTAGAGGATGGTGTCGGAGGGGGCGCTTTGCGTTGTACGGTCAGTGTTCGAACGCACTGGACAACCGGCGTGGAAATGGAGGCGCTTTGTGGAGTAAACGCAGGATTGCTCTGTGCTTGGGATATGCTAAAATCAATCGAGAAGGACTCTGAGGGTCAGTATCCTAGCGCGCAAATCGATGGGGTTCGCGTAATTCGTAAGAGCAAAGGTTCCGCTTAATTTTCGGTCGCTGAGTCGAGCCTTGTCGACCCGTATGATTGAATGCCGAACGCTATTCGCAGCGGTCATGGCGACCATCGATTTGGAGAGTCATTTCCTCGATGCGACAGAGTCTGCTGCGATTGCTGCTTCGGCTTGGATAGGCAAGGGAGATGGAAAGGCCGCTGACGGCGCCGCGGTAGAAGCGATGCGCGCCGTATTCGATGGCGTGCCTTTCGATGGGCGCGTAGCAATTGGTGAAGGGGAGCGCGACGACGCACCTATGCTTTGGATCGGCGAACCACTGGGTTCGATGCAAGGTAATCCGAATGCCCCATCGATCGACATTGCAGTTGACCCGCTCGAATGTACCAATCATGTTGCCAAGGATTTGCCGAATGCGATGGCGGTTCTCGCTGCAGCCCCGCGCGGGACCCTGCTTCACGCACCTGATTGTTACATGGACAAAATCTCAGGACCAGCTGAGTTGGATGGGGTGATCAGCCTCGACGCCTCAACCTCATACAATGTCGAGGCTGCAGCCTCGGCCCTTGGGAAGAAAGAGTCTGAACTCAATATCGTCGTAATGGATAGACCGAGGCATGAGAAACTGATTTCAGAACTTCGAGCACACGATGTAAATGTCGTACTGATAGGCGACGGCGACGTCTCGGCTGCGCTCAACGCGGCCGACCCAAACTCAGAGATTGACATGCTAATGGGAATTGGCGCAGCGCCGGAAGGCGTCATCACAGCCACTGCGCTTCGCGGTCTCGGCGCTCCATTTGAGGGACGACTCGTGTTCAAGGACGAGGGCCATCGAGAGCGCGCAGAGAACATGATTGATGGTGATATTGAGCGACTCTGGGACAGAGATCAACTCTGTGCTAGTGATGATGCTGTATTCATCGGAACGGGAGTTTGCCCCGGCCGAACCTTCGGCGTAGAGACTCTCTCGGACGGACGTTACTCGGTTCAGTCCGAGGTAATCGACGTGGCGAGTGGGGGCCACAGATTCGTCGACAATATCCGCTCAGCCTGAATCCGATTCCATAATTCGCGTGCAAAGGCTTCATTTCCCAAACCCACCACGTCGTGCTGAGGTTCGTTCATGGACACTGAATTACTTGAGAGAACAGCGCGAGAACTTGTTGCACCCGGACGAGGAATCCTCGCCGCCGACGAGAGCAATGGAACAATGTCTAACCGCCTTGCAGCTGTCGGCATTGAACCATCTCCTGAGGCTCGTAGAGCCTACCGTTCCAACATCTTTGCAACCTCTGACTACCAATCGGCAATTAGCGGTGTGATACTCTTCGATGAGACTATCCGTCAGAAGATGAACGATGGAACTCCGATTCCAGAATATCTCGCCAGCCGTGGCGTTCACCCTGGAATCAAAGTAGATACTGGAGCCAAGGAATTAGCACACTACTCCGGTGAGAAAATTACAGAGGGGTTAGACGGACTTCGCGAGCGCTGTGCTGAATACTTCGCCATGGGGGCTCGCTTTGCAAAGTGGCGAGCAGTCATCCGAATTGGAGAGGGGATGCCGAGTGAGGCCAACCTCTCAACCAATGCTCACGCCCTCGCTCGATACGCAGCGATCTGCCAAGAACAAGGCCTCGTCCCAATCATTGAGCCGGAGGTTTTGATGGATGGCGAGCACGACGCTCAGACTTGCTACGAGGTTACTGCGAGAATTCTCGATGAGACATTCGCAGCTTGCGAAGTGCAGGGGGTACACCTCCCTGGGGCTTTACTGAAGCCGAACATGATTCTACCAGGAAAGTCCTACTCTGACCAAGGTAGCCGAGAACAGGCGGCTCAGATGACTGTGGATTGCCTGACCAACCACGTCCCACACAACTTGCCTGGCATCGTCTTCCTCTCTGGCGGCCAGTCTGACGAGGACGCGACCGCCCATCTCAATCTGATGAATGGCATGGATGTTGAACACCCATGGCAGCTTTCGTACTCTTACGGCCGAGCTCTGCTCGCTCACGCGTTACAGACTTGGGCGAGCGGTTCCAATGAAGATAGCCAAGGTGCCTTCGCTCACCGCGCAGCGATGAATAGCCTCGCCCGATTTGGCGATTGGTCAGCTGAGCTTGAAGTCTGAGATGATGGGCTCAATCGCTAGGGCGAATCGCACGCTAGATGCACTATCGCTTGAAGCGCAATCAGTTCTGTCCGTCGAGCACACCTGGTCGCAGGGTCCAGACACAGATTTCGTAGCGGCCGGAGAGTGCACCGCCGCGCTTGGTCGTAGCAACCTTGAGTATGTCCTTGTCCTTTGAGAGGACGTTACCCAATTGTTGTGGCGTGGTGCCATGACGCATCGTCGAGTTGACGTGCTCGAGGATCTCGGTCGTGTTCGCCTCGCCCCTCTCGTTCAAGAATTTCTTTATCTTCTGTCGTAGTCTTGTTGTGCGCATATTTAGCTCTCCTTTCGTTGTTCGAACCGCTTCCTCTCGTGATGCTTAACCCAAGTGTTTGAGGCCCATTCCGAGACAGGTGACTCGGAGCGCCTCATGCCGCTCTTGCGAACAGTACCGATGCGGGTAATCTGATCATCCGCTTCTAGGATGCTCGTGATGTCCGCGGGGCTGTTCGCTGGGTCGATCTGGCTAGAGAGCCAGGTCGAGATCTCGATGGTGTTACGCGGCCGCTCAGAAAGGTAGTTTCGAATCAGTGCACGCAGGTTTTGCGAGTTCATTTCCGTCTCATCCTCCGTCTCAATCCGGCCGCTTAACCAGTCCGTTACCGACAGGACGGCAGACGTTGATATAACAGTTCTGCACCTCTCAGGCTGTCTTAGTTACAAATAGTTGCATAAATCTCGTCTGATTTCACAATTAAACTCGGTGTGGAAATGAAACTGTTATGTTTTCCATGAGAAATGTGTAATGAAATGTAATGAAGTAGTATAATTTAATTAGGACATTCTAACTCCCTGAATCAGGAGGGGGTGATTAGTGTCGGATGACTTGCAAATCGGCGTTCCATCGGCTGATTCAGCCAATCTGAAACGGATTCGTAGCGCTCACCGGCGGCGCCTTCTCGATCGGCTCACAGATGGCGGCGCGACAGTGAGTGTACTCGCTCGCGATTCCGGATTACGAATTCCGCACGCTTCAGCGGAGCTAAGGCGAATGAGAAACGACGGACTGGTCGCCAGTGACCAAGTAGCCGGAGCCCGAGGCGCTCGACTGCATCTGACTCAATCTGGATGGGAGGCAATCCGTTCCGACGAACTCGCTAGGGCGATGGAGGCCCTACCATTACCCTCGCCCTCGCACAGATGCTGCTTACTCGCGAGAGATGGAGCGAACCTACTGTTCGGACTTTTGGCTCCAATCGACTCTCCACTCATCCTGATTCCCGACCGCCCAGTTCGGGCGCTAATTGGTGAAGGTGGCTCCACTGGAAGAGAAGGGGTCTCTTGGACTTGGGCGGCCCTCAGGGAGCGATCTCCACGTTGGTTCGATCTCAGGACGCTTGAGATGCTCCCAGAACCTCCTTCTAGCCATGATCCTGAGAGCATCTCAGCCTATGTCGGAGAGAATCACACACTCGGTATCGTCAGAGCTCGATTAGTCGATGCAGATAGGCCGGTAGCACTAGCTCCTGGAATATGGTTTGAAGCTCCTACCCACCGGCCTGACACTCCGCTGCCGGAAGCCAGCCATCACCGTGGCAGCTGGGCACTCGGCAATTGTCACGAACAATCGCCAGAAATTCGTCCGAAAGATCCAGTCTGCGCGGTTATGGAGGAGAGACTCCCACGCTCGATGCTGCTTCGGACAGCCAGAGCAAATGCCCTTGTCATCGCCGACCTCGGTGGCCTCGATGCAGGAGGTCACGAATATCCCATCTCATGTCTTGACGACTGGATACGACGGGCCCACCCACGACTCATCCCTTCGGAACGCAGGCGTCGCCTCAACAGTCTCAGAGAACGCCTGACATCAACGAGACGGGTGCGCACGGAGGAGTCGACTTGGAGGAGATTTCGGAGGGATTGGGGCGAGTCAACTTTCTCGACGGAAGAGCGCGGATTACGAATGCTCGATACGCGCGGTCTTAGGGCGACAGCAGTAACTTCGCTAATCGAATGGGCGGTTGGGGAAGAGGAGAGACCGCCACTGGTTCTGGAGATTTCCGATGACCTACCCGACGATGTTCTTACTGCTGTTATTTCCCATCCTTCACTTCGCCTCACGCTCTCGCATTCTACCCGTTCTTCCCTGGCTATATTCGACGAATTAACCGTCGACCCTCTCAGGCCTCTGCCGTGGTTACGACTGCGAACTTTAGGCGGGAGAGACCTACCTGTTCGCCTCGTTGATCCAGTGCCGATGAGCCCAGAATCGATTGTCGATAGCGAAGAGGCACCATCTCCTTGGGCTGTGCTCGGATTGGAGGTTGGCGGTGCTGGTGCTGGTTCCACTGCTGATGATTCTTCGATGATTGGTTCTGCGATTGCTCAATTTCCAGAAGGGAATGAGGATTGGTCGAATATGATGGAGGCGAGCTATCCGGTTGCTGCTTGGATTGCTTCACCGCCGCGGACGCGATGGCATCGATGGCAGCGGTTGCGGTCGCGGCTGGATGCTGAGTGGATTGCTCTGCTCGATCTTGATTTCATTCCACTCGAGCGTTTGGCTGAAATTACTGACGAGGCTCCAGTGAGTGTATTGGAGATGTTCGCTGAGAAATTGCGGGCGATGCTCCGAGATGATCCAGAGATTGCTCTTAGGACGAGGCCAGCGACCGATCCATCCCAAGCCACTGAAGGAGCTTCGTGGGTTGCGGCTCAACTGCTGAGTAATGCCGCGTGGTTGCCCGATGACATGCAGGAGGACCTGATCCGTTGGGCTCTCGAAGCTTGGCTGGTGCATCCTCCTGCAGATTCGCTTGATGCATTACAGGCAGTCGATTGGATTCACGGGGGCGAGAGTGCTGATGCGATTGGATACGCTCCCGTTCTGCAAGGTGTATTGCGACGCTCGACCGGATTTGAGTTGGATCACGACCTCAAGATATGGTCACTACTAGTCGAGCGGATACGCGATGGTAAGCAATTGGATATCGAAGGGGTTGAGGCAATCGTCGAGAATCTCCCTCTCGATTGGTGGGCGCTCCTCGCGCCGGAACTACTGACAAATCTGCTTGCCGATGATGGCTCGCTTGAATGGCTACTAGAGAATCCGATTCCATGGGCTGCGGCCGTGTTACGGCCACAGGGTGAGGCGAGCAGTGCTCCAGGCTTACGAGATAGGGTGCATCCGGGATGCTCGCCGGATATTCGTAATGCCCTCGCGCGGCGCTTACGTGCGCGTTACGAGAGAGGAACTCTTCCAGAGGCAACGGCCCCTCTCCTCGACTTGCTTGAATCATTAGACCGAGCCATCGAAGGTGGCTCGCCAGCGACCGGCAGAACCCATCCACTCGTAGGATGGCTGGCCCAGCCGGTCGAGAAATGGCCACCGCTGAGCACAGAGATGGCGATGAGCGGTGAGCCACACATCAGCGAGAGACTGATTCTGCGCAGTTCCGGTTGGCATGAAAGCCTCTCACGAGATCACAGAACATTCTGAACTGAACGCTCGTAATAACACCAATTTCCGACTTTCACCTCGCGTTTCACTCACTCTCCTCCTATACGAGGGGTTCATGAAGGGTCCACCGGACGAATCGACGCCCGACCGGCAACACCGTGCCGACGAAAGCCCCAGCCGGAGTTAGTAGGATGAACCACGGTACCACGGAACGGGATTTGCCGTATGTCGAAGACCGGAATGAGCCACTGCTGTGCTATGATCTCCGGAGCAACACATACGGTCGGATTGTGATGGGTCCCCGGACGACTGCGACCGGAAGAGAGCGGAATGACTTACGGGACAACCACACGGTCCAACAGACGTCCCGGGGTGGGTCAGGTGCCTGAGCATTGCGATGAAGGTCACCGTTACGCCCCGGGGCACACCTCTTTTCCAAAGTCCTCAAGACTTCACACACTGGCTGGTTGACGATGCACTCACTAGGATTGGTCGGCGGTACCTTCGACAGATTCCATTCTGGACATCGCGCACTCATCGAACGCGGATTGGCTGAGTGCGTGCGTTTGGAGCTGTGGCTTACGAGCGATCACATAGCGAATTCGAAGGATTCGCGGATCGAGCCTTGGGCCGATCGCTCGACAAAAATTCTCACATCGCTTGGTGATTCAGCGGATCGAGTCAGTCTGCACGTGCTGGAGGATGCGGATGGCCCCGCTCCTTGGCACGAAACTGCTAACGCGATTCTTTGCACTCCTGAGACTCTTTCTGGTTGTGAGAGAATCAATCAAGCTCGCGCCGCCAATTCCTTGGGCGCTCTCGAGGTTATCGTGGTCGAGCACGTGACTGCCCATGATGGCGCTCCTATCTCCAGTTCTCGAGTGCGAGCGGGTGAAATTGACTTGGATGGTGAGCCCTATCTTCCTGCCGATGCGGGGCAGGTCTCGATGATTATGACGCACGAGGTTGAAGCCAATCTAAAGGACCCGTTCGGTCAATTATTCGAGGGTCCTGAGGATGACCCGAGCGTTGCTATGCGGGCCGTGCTGGAGGAAATCTTCGGTAGTCCCGGCCCAGTAATTGCTGTGGGTGATGTCACAGTCAAGACTCTGCAAGATCTTGGCAGCCCAGCCGATATCGCCCTTATCGATGGTAAAACAAAGCGCGAAGAGTGGGAACACGCTTCGACAATCGACCATTCTCTGTACAACGATACGCGTACATGTGAGAATCCTGCAGGCCAACTCTCCGCTGGACTTTACCTCGCCTGCGCTGCTGCGATCCAAGCCTGGTGTGAAGATGGTCGTAGTTGCCTCATCAACGTCGATGGGGAGGAGGATCTTGCTCCGCTCCTACTGCATCCGCTGGCTCCACTCGGAGCGGTTGTGCTCTACGGCCAACCCGGGCGTGGAGTTGTTCTTCGTTGGACCGGTGCGGATTCAAAGTCGCGCTGCCGTGATTTGCTTACGGCGATGGTTCGAGATTGAGAAAGGAAGTGGGCTCGATGAGCCAGCCGCCGAAAATCAGGCCTCAGCCTTGTCGAGCAAATTCAGTCCGACCCCGAATGCGAATGGAACTACACTGACTGCGAAGACACCTGGGTCGACCCAAGTATTGTTCTGTACCGACCAAGCGAGATAGAAGAGGACACCGCCAACGATCAACCAGTCAGCAAGGGTCTTGCGGATTCCGTCCTTGGTGGAACTGAGTCCTGAGAGGCAGTTCGGTAGGTCACGAGCTGCGGCGATTGCGCCACCTTCGACGGCCTGACCCATTCCAACATAGCCGAGTCCGGCTACGGCGAGGCCGAGAATTGCAAACACGATATCGTCGAGAACAACCGTGATTCCATCGTGAGCAACATACACCTCGCCGAATGCTCCATTACTGAGGAATCCGAGCCAAAGTGCCTTGAATCCGGGTGAGTAAGCTCCGATGGTGATGTTGACGATGGTCAGCAGGAGCACCCATCCGCCGAGCAGCAAGAAGCCGGTTGAGGCTGTGCGGCTCGGACGAGTCAAGGCCGAGTACCAGTCATTGTCAGCGAGGGACATCGAGTGCGGCGACCTGTGGACTCGGTTTAACCGTTGAGGCCCTGAAGGGCCTCTGTTTCGACGGGACTGAGGCTCTATCCTAAGTTCGAAGATGGTTAGCCCCGCGCTCACTTGGTCTGCCTACGTTCAATCGGTTGGATCGCACAGGATCATGCGACTTCAGAGATGGCTCTGGAGTCGGTAGCGGCAGCGCGCTGCCTCAGCGATTAGTGGATCTGCCTCGCTCATCGTCGTCACCGCATCGATAGTCTTTGGAATCGCTGAGTTGACTTGCTTGGTGCGCCCACCTCTACCCTTGCTTACGTTTCGAGCCATAATCATCCCGAGGGTGTCTAGCTCGTTGAGCAGGGTCGAGATTCGACGAGGCGTCAGTGGTTCGACATTGACATTGAGACAGGCGTCTGAATAGGTTCGATACACCTCTCCGGTGGAAATGTTGCGCAGTCCATTGTCTTCATTGATGCGGATTGCGAAGAGCACGAGCTTCTGGTGCAGTGGTAAAGTCTGTAGCACTGGCGTGACCTGATCGTGCTCTAGTTGTGACTGCGCCAGACGGACGTGTCTTGGCTCGACCTTTGTCTGTGATCGCTGCTCTGCTTTCTGTACTGAGATTCGCAGAAGGTCGAGGGCGCGGCGCGCATCACCGTGCTCTTGGGCCGCGAGCGCCGCGCACAATTGGATGACTCCATTGTCAAGGACGTCCTCACGCAGACCAGTACTCGCTCGCGCTGTGAGAATGTCCGCAATCTCGGTCGCTCCATATGGATGGAAGATGAGGTCCTCCTGACCGAGTCGACCTGACACTCTCGGGTCGAGTAATTGTGTGAAATGCAAGTCATTGCTGATTCCGATAATGCAGCAACGCGAGCGCTGCAGGATTGTGTTGAGGCTCGTCAGATTGTACAGCAAATTGTCACCTGCGCGCTCGACGAGGTTGTCGATCTCGTCCAGAACGATGATGTGAACTCCGCCAGCGCGGTCCATTCTCTCGACGAGGTGTTCGAGGACTCGATCGGTCGGCCAACCTGTGAATGGTATAGGCACATCTCCACGCTGAGCCAAGCGACTCGCCAGAGTTTGCATTACTCGATAGCGCGTGTCGACTTGTCGACAATTGATTTCGTACGTGCGCACGGACTTCCCAAGTTCAGTCCCCTTCTCGCGCAATTGGCCGAGAACGAATCTGGTTACCACAGTCTTGCCACTTCCCGGGACACCGTAGAGTAGCATGTTTGAGGGAATGTGTCCGTTGAGAGCGTCGACGAGATTTCGAACTAACGCCTCAACTTCTCTATCGCGGTGCGGGAGTGTGGTAGGTTCGAAAGCGTGGTCGAAGGCTTTTCTATCGAGGAAGAGGGAATCTTGTCCCAAAATCTTCTCGAAAATATTGCCGTCCATTTTTTATCACACAACCGCTGTCCATTCCATATTCGCTACCTCCCAGAGGTTCCAAGTCATCGGCGGCGAACGCGGATTCCTCACGAAGGCGTTAGAGGTAATGAAAGTTCCCGGACTGTTGTTGAGGTAGCGAGTAATTCTTAATCCTCAGTCATCCATTATGATTGCTGCTTTCTCCGGCCGGAATCCGGAGGAATTAACAGTTCAGCACGACGTTTTCCTAAAATTCTTATCACTTTGGTTTCATTTTCTCATCGGAATTTTAGCAGATGAACCTGATCGTATCGGAGAGGTCTGTATTCCTATCTGAAAAAAAGTATCAAATTGAGCGGAAGCACT
>DUJH01000014.1:38950-45496 GCA_013329905.1 Candidatus Thalassarchaeaceae archaeon
AAACTCGCCATTCTCGTTGATTGAGAGTTCATCTCCGTCCTCAAGTTGCACCACGTTTCCAGTCATTTCAGGCATCGGGAATCCCCCGCTTCTGCCTTCGCCATCGGCGTAATTATGAGTCACTAATACTGTTGCTTCAGGATGACGTTCGGCGAGGGTCTGCACCTGTCTGGGATTGTGATGGTTCGGGCTGTCGACGAAATCTGGAACACCCATTTCGACAAGAATCACATCAGCTCGATCAGCCCGCGATTCGATACCTTCACATGGTCCGGAGTCGCCACAATGAAGCAGGGTGAATCCACTCTCATGGCTCAAGAAGTAGCCGTGGGGGTCAGTCTCCGGTGTGTGGACAACTGGGAATCTCTCGAAGCTCCAACCAGAATCTCCAATCGTTCCAGAATCTGCTTCATTCCAGACGATATCATTCTCCAATACTTCCCCTAGACTCCCTGGGAATCCAACCTCACTGAGTTGTGAAAGCAATTCTCTACCGCCCGCTCGCAGGTGAACTACGAGCGGCGTATCTTGCTTCGAAATGTAGTGCCGCTCAAGAATTAGAAACGGAAATCCGAACATATGGTCAGCGTGCCAATGAGTGAAAAGGAGGTGCTCGATTTGTCCTGGAGAGGCTCCGACACGCCGCAGTTGTGGAAGCACAGACGGCGGCGCGTCGACGAGGATGTTTTCATCGATTAGAACCAGCGCATGCAGCCTACCATTAGGTGAGAAGGCATTGCCCGTCCCGAGGAACTGCACACGCGGCACGACCTGCGCATGATGCGAACATGACTTGAGTCGTTCGGGTAATCACGCCCGCTACGCGGGCGAACTAACTCCCCCTTCTTTGATAAATGAACTTCGGCTCGGCGGGGTGCTGGTGAGTGTTTGTCCGATTGGAGTGCGAAGAATCCGTACGGCTCAAAGCTGACGGAGAATTACATCCTGAATAGTGAAGGTTCTCGTAAGGAGACTCGTCATATTGTCTTCGATTTGGGGGACTCAGGCCTCGAATACAAGGCCGGAGATGCCCTCGGAGTTATTCCACACTGCCCACCAGAACTCGTCGATGACTTGCTGGCAGCAGCCAACTTCTCGGGTGACGAGATGGTCGAGACTCACCTCGGCGAGGCCACACTGAGGGATGCGTTGGCTGACCACCTCGAAATCCACCGTGTCTCAAAGAAGTGGATTGTGAATCTCGGCAACCGACTCTCCTCGGATGACGGACCGGTGGAAATCCGAATCGCTCGCCGGCACAGAGTTTCGACTGAAGACGGAGCACTGCTTGTCGATTGGTCGGGCTCAGGTGAGGGCGAAGATGTACCGACCGGCTACGAGGAGATTGGAGTTGCTTGCGATCCAGCTGAGTCTCTTTGGCGCGAATTGACCGAAAATGCTGACTCGATGGAGGATTACATGTGGTCTCGAGATTACATCGACGCGCTAGGCGACTTCGGTCATATCGGATTCTCCGCTCAACAACTCGTCGATGGAATGGACCGGCTCAAGCCGCGTCTGTACTCGATTGCCAGTAGCCCCGATCATGAGCCGGGCACTGTTCACCTCACAGTCGCTATCGTCCGTTACAATCACCACGGTCGTGACCGTGCTGGTCTTTGCACTGGATTCCTTTCCGACTACTGCGATGTTGGTGAGACTGAGATTGGAGTTTTCATGTCGCCGACTCGTTCATTCATTCTACCCGAGGACGGTGACACGGATTGCATAATGGTCGGTCCAGGCACTGGAATCGCACCTTTCCGCGCCTATCTCCAGCAGCGAGATATCAACGGCGACAAGGGTCGCAATTGGCTCTTCTTCGGCGACCGAACCGAGGCGGGAGAGTACTACTACCGCGAAGAGATGGCTGATTGGAAAGAGCGCGGAGTCCTCAACCGCCACGACCTCGCTTGGAGCCGTGACGGTGACGAGAAGGTGTACGTTCAGCACTTGATGCGGAAGAATGGCGTGGAGATCTGGAATTGGATTGACGGTGGCGCTTACTTCTACGTTTGTGGTGATAAGAATTACATGGCCAAGGATGTCCATCAGACGCTCATCGACATCTGCGAAGAGCACGGTGGGATGAGCGCTGAAGAAGCAAAGGAATTCGTTGAGGTCAGCATGATGAAGACCCAGAAGCGATACCTCCGCGATGTCTACTGATTATCGATCCGATTGGCTTCTTCATCAAATCGACCGCCTTTGGCGGTCGCCGAACCCTACATAGGATTCAGCCCATAGGAGTAATTCGATGTTCAGGCGAGTTCTGATTGCGAATCGCGGTGAAATTGCACTGCGAATCCTACGCTCGTTGCGCAGCCTTGGAATCGAGGTTGTGATGATTCATGGGCGAGAGGACAGGCTCACTACACCCGTGCGGCTCGCCGATGAAGCGGTCTTCATCGCTCGTGACGATCCTCTCGCATCTTACCTCGACATCGAAGCGATCGTCGCCGCAGCAAAGGAGGTCGGTGCGGATGCGGTTCATCCTGGCTACGGTTTTCTAGCAGAGAATCCAATCTTTGCAGAGCGATTAGCCGAGGAGGGAATCACTTTCATCGGTCCAAGCCCAGAAGTCCTGAGAGTTCTGGGCGACAAAATCTCCGCTCGAGAGGCGATGTCAATGGCTGGTCTTCCCATTGCCAGAGGCTCACCCGGACCGATCTCAGATCCAGCAGAAGCCTCAGCAATCGCCGATGATATCGGTTTCCCAGTCATCATCAAGGCGGCGGCTGGCGGCGGTGGAATTGGAATGCAAGTGGTAGAGTCCGCCGACGAATTCGAATCAGCTCTCAACCTCTGTCAAGGACGTGCTCTCTCAGCCTTTGGAGACGACCGAGTATTCCTCGAGAAATTCATTGAGGGCGCCCAACACATCGAATTCCAAGTACTCGGTGACGGCCAAGATGCAGTTCACTTCGGCGAGAGATTTTGCTCAATCCAGCGCCGTCACCAGAAAATTCTCGAAGAGGGGCCTTGGCTCTCAGAAGAGGTACGCGCCGACATCGGATCACGTGTAGTCGAAGGTGCCAAGGCCGTGGGCTACAAGGGACTTGCAACATTCGAATTCCTCAGAGACGCCCAAGACGAATTCTACTTCCTCGAGGTCAATCCACGAGTCCAAGTTGAGCACACCGTCACCGAGATGATCACTGGATTTGACCTCGTATCGCTGGGAATCAGGGTAGCGGCAGGCGAGCGCCTGCCGGTGGCCCAGCAGAACATCACCATCTCGGGCCATGCCATCCAAGCCCGTATCAACGCGGAGGATTCGCGTACATTGGAACCATCTCCAGGTAGGTTGTGGGAGTGCCATTGGCCGGCTGGGCCAGGGGTTCGTGTCGATACTCACGCGCACACTGGTTACGATATGCCACCCTCATTCGACTCATTGCTTGCCAAACTCATTGTCTGGGGACGCGATCGCGAAGAGGCTGTTCGACGTCTTGACGCAGCTCTGGGTGAGACCATGATACTAGGAGTTGAAACTCTCATACCCCTCCACCGAGCCATTCTAACCGAGGAAGATTTCCGAAACAGAAATGTTACCATCAGGTATCTCGAGGAGCACCCGGACCTGTTGCAGTGAGGTGAAAGCATGGATATGGTGATTGTCGGCTCAATTGGTTACGACGACATTCAGACTCCTGCGGCGAGTGGATCTGATTTGCTCGGCGGTGCTGCAGTTTACTCTGGGCTCGCCGCCTCGTTTCATTTACGAACGATGGATGAAGAACCAACGAAGGTTGGTTTAGTCGGCGTCGTTGGTGATGATTTTTCTGTGTATGACCAGATGGTTTTGGAGAAGGCTGGATTGAATCTTGCTGGAGTTGTTCGGGCAGAGGGCGACACATTTCGTTGGTCAGGAAAGTATGAGGGAGCGATGGAATCAGTTGAGACTCTCGCTACCGAGGTCAATGTTCTAGCCGATTTCAAGCCTGAATTGCCCGACGTATGGAACAACCCTGAAATTCTCTTTTGTGCGAGCACACACCCTGCTACTCAGGTTGCCGTGCTCGACCAGTGTCCAGGGGCGCAGTTGACTGTTTTGGACACATTCATGTTGTGGATTGAGAGCGAGTTTGAGACTCTTAGTGAGGCGATGCGCAAGGTGGATATCGCCGTCATAAATGAGCAGGAAGCCTGCGCTATCGCCGAAGATGAAATTCTACCTCGCGCGATGAAGTCGATTATGTCGGGGGAGGCTCTACACGGTGGTTCTGGAGCGGGCCCCGGGCCTCGATGCCTGATTGTCAAGCGAGGTAGTGGTGGAGTATTGGCAATGCTTCCTGGAGGGGCCCTCGCTCTTCCTGCTTATCCGACTGACAAGATTGTTGATCCAACCGGATGTGGAGATTCCTTCGCTGGTTCATTGCTGTCTTATTTGATTGGCCGCCAAGGCGTATTGAATGATCTCGATGCTATGCGGAATGCTCTCGTCCATGCCACTGTGACTTCCTCCTTCACCCTCGGTGGCATCGGAGTCACCGGGCTCGGCTCGATTGACCGTGGAATCTACCACGCACGCGTAGACAGATACCGACGAATCGTTGGTCTCTCCTGATGACGGATCGCCTTCAGTTGAGCTATCAGTCGATAGGTCACCGGCAGAGGAATCACTCGAGCCGACGAATACCGGGGAGGCGGCCGTCACCCTTCTGACTGGTCGTCCGCAACTGTGAGAATCGCAATTCACCCGACTCGGGAAGAATTGCAGGCGCTCGTTCCTCTCCTTTCGAGACACGAGTAATCACACCATCGAGAGCGTCTCTTGCCGAGGATGCAGGTGGTGCGCTGGTCATCTGACGCGCTCGGACAGCCACATCAGCCTGATGATCCTGGTCCGAGCGAAGGCGAAGAAGCTGACTTGAGCGGAAGCGCGCATCGCCTTGATGCTCACTCCCATCCGCGTCTCCGTAAACCTCGGCATAGTCTCGACGCGGAGGCGAAGGAGAGAGTAAGGAAGCGATCCAATTCTTCTTCTTCGGGCGTCCTATGGCACTTCGAACTCGCCCACTACTCATGCTGTTTCTGAGTTTTGATACAGCGGGGAATTCATCCTCAAAGCGCTCGGGATCGACTGCGGGTGCGGAGAGTGCTCGTGTATGCGAAATCTCTCCCTGCCAAGCCGAATGTGCCTTGGCAGTTTTGACGAGGCCGGGTTTACACTCTTCTCTGACCGCCGCCTCGTTAGGTGTAGGTAATCCCCAACCTGAGTTGGCACCGTTCCCCGCTGCCGTACCGGGTCTGTTTAGGGCAGAACGAATCATCTCGGAACTCGATGGAGGTCGGGACGGATTGGAGTATGATGGAGGAGTCCTTGCGGGCGCGTGTGAAGTCGGCGGAGAGTAGTTTGTCGAGGGCGAGTTCGCCATCGATGTGGAACCTGCCGTACGGCTTGAGTCACCCATTGGCTCATCGTCGAAGAGTGAGAAGTCGAAACTCGATTCGGGTTGGGAATACGAAGGGGATTGAGGGCTACTGTTTGGTGAGGGCGTATCGAAGATTCCTCCCTCCTCAAAGCCATCGAATGATCCCATTGCGTCAGAGAATGCTTCGTCCATCCTATTCTCTCTGGAATTTACTTCATCTTTCTCGTGATACCATTCTGGAGATTCCGGCCGACCCCAGGCTCTCTCGTAGGCCGACCTATTGTCAACGGGTTTTACTGGCGCACGAACCGGTGGTGGGATGTTGTAATTGGGAGGTTCGTGAACGTCGAGAGAGGCGAAGATCCCTCCCTCTGGAGCTTGCTGTGCCATTGAGTTGGGGGTTTGTGCGCCCATTCTAGCCGCATTTGAGGCGATTGCCGCAGCGGCTGGGCTGGCTGTGAGGCTTGGGGATGCACTCGGCAACCTAGCGAAATCCGTAGCAACGGACTCAGCCTCGAAGAGGTCGAGCCCGGGAGTCGTGATCGAACCGGGAGCGCCAAGCAGAGCCTTTGGCTCGAAAGTAGCAAACCGTCGCGCCCGCTCTTCCTCCAACTCTCTGAGTCCAACCTTCGCCTCCTCAATCGTGCTTCCGTGCATCACTCGGTCCACCATCATACACAATCGTAGTAATTCTGATTGTGTTCCGGTGACGAGATGCTTGTCGCCGGCATTGGTCTCGATAGCAAGTACCGGTGTCTTGAGAGTCAGATACCCGATTACTGAGAGTAATCCTGTAGCAGCGATGCCCCAACCAACAGGTGGAGTCAGTACGGCAGCGCCGACCCAAACGCCGACAGCGCCGAGCGTGAGGAAGCCGTTTGGAAGACGAGCGAGATTGATGTTCCTCAATGTTGAGATGTTAGAGAGATTGATTCGGACACCGTATCCGTAGTAATCCTCGAGGGTTAGCTGCCGCTCGGTGAGTATACCGCAGTATGTCCCACTTACCCCGACCAGACTAAGATTGTCGAATAGCTCCGACTCTCCTTCATCCAGTCGGGCATTACGCCCGGCTGAGTGCATCCCACTTGGCTGAGCGCGTCTTCCTCGCTATAACTGCTCGGGGTGCTGAGTGGGTTCGCGTGCGGCTTGCGCGCGAGGGGCGTGA
>DUJH01000014.1:45723-57730 GCA_013329905.1 Candidatus Thalassarchaeaceae archaeon
CTGGAAACGCTGCCCATGATTCGCATCGGCATCGCATCCAATTGGGTGATTAGAATCGAGGGTGAACCCTCGGCTCGAATCCACAAGGAATTCTCCCAATCGACATTGATAGAATCGCCTTCGACCGCTGTCACTCGGCCGACCACGAATTGTAAATCGACGGCTGCGTGAATCACATCATCGACGGCGATACTTCGCTTCTGGAATGGTGCCGTCTTCACTTCAATGACAGATTTCTCATGCCGTACAAGTGCTTCACTTCCCGGCGCGACAATCATGCATCCACGGTGCAGCGCCTCCTCTCGCAGATTGCGCAGAGCGACACCGACGCGGTCACCGGCCACTGCAGTGTCGACATCATCATCCATCACCTGCAGTGAACGCACGACGCCCGTCTCATTCGCAGGAAGAATCAGGGCGTCATCGTGCTTGTTCACTGCACCGGACTGGACGTATCCAATCGCAACCAGTCCGACTCCCTTGACATTGAAATGCTGGTCAACAGGGAGCACGAGGCTCTGGCCCTCTCTTCCCGATCCAGCAGCATCCATGTGAGAATACAATTCCTCTCTCAAGTCATGGGCATCCGGCATTGAATCATGAATAGCCCAAGACCCCAGACCTGCCTGGGTCAGAATCATCTTCACCTGGTCTGCATCAACCCATCCACCATCAACCGCATTTACGATCGCGATGCCACGCGTAATTCCAGCCGCACCGAAAGAAACCAACACTTCTCCGAGCGCGGCATCAACGGCACCGATTTCGACGACGCCGACCTCAGCCACATTCAGAACAGAGAGTAAAGGTCGCAGACGCTCAGGGTGTCGGAGAGGACGGAGCAGAGAGAGTACACAGGTCTCACCATCCCGCTGTTCCTTGAAAACATATGACTCGATATCACGCACATCGTTCGATTTGGCCAGTGACCGCGCGAGTTCTTCACTCCCGACGTAAGCGATGTTCAGCACTGGCATGGACCGCGCGGGCAGCGAACCACCCATGAATGCGACGCATCGATTCGCTGACGCAAGCAATTGGTTCAAAGATGGTGACAGATTCCAATAAGCATGGATGAGAGACCTCCCGTCGTACACTTAGGCGAGAAAACACCCGACCGATCTATGGGGACGCTATCGCATATTCTGGGACCAATCGTTGGATTTCTTGTCCCGGTGATAATCTACGCAGCCAAATCCCCTAATCTGAAGGAAGAGGACCCTTTGTTGGAATCGCATCTTTCAGAATCTCTCAATGCTTCGTTGACTTTCCTTATCGCCGCGATTGTCCACACGTTTCTTTCCGTCATACTCATCGGCTGCTTGACTTTCGCTGTGCACTGGGTGCTCTACCTGATATGGGCCATCAATGCTAACTCCGCTCTACAGGCTGGACGGGAGTACAGGTACCCGTTTACCTACCGATTTGTGGTGTGACCGCTGAGGTCTTATTTCGGACGAGCGGTCTCAGCGCATTGCGTCTCTAGCACGCTGCGCTGCGTCCCATTGAGTCTGCTCTTCTTCGTTTGAGGGTGTGAATTGTGGCACTTCGACAGGGTTCATCGAGCCGTCGACTGCGACCATGAAGAAATATCCTGAGCAGATTTCCTCGGGGTCCCAGTCCGAGCGAGTCATTCTGCATGATCGGACAAGGACACCGACAGTGCGTCGGCTCGTCCAGACGACACGCGCTATGGTGCGAATTACGTCGCCTTGGTATCCTGGTCGCTTGAATTTCAGCGCATCGACGGAAACCGTGACAAATTCTTGATGCGCGAACTGACTAGCTGCCATTCCAGCGGCCGTGTCCATAATCGACATCAGACGGCCGCCGAACAGAGTATCGAGCGCATTCGTGTCGCCAGGAAATACCTCATTCAGCAGCACGACGGGTTCGGAGGAGCGCGGTTCAGCCATCTCTCTCGTTTTGTCCCGCGCGCTCACCCTCCTTGAATCCAACCGCGAGCGGATACGTTCAGAATGTGGTTGTCGAACCGTTGCAGTGAAGCGCTGCCGCCGTCTCGCGTAAGCATGAGCGAGTCTGAATTGGGTTGGTTACCCGTGATTCTCGAGGACCCAGAGGGCGGGAGAATTGTCCTTTACCCTCATCTTCCGTGTGTGCGGATGCCATCAGAACTACGCACGCGTGAGCATTGGGATGGGCTGGCTCTAATCGCTTCGGCAGAGGAAGTCAGTGGATGGCCAGCCGAAGAGAAAGAGGACCAAGCCAGCCCTGGAGTACACGTCGCGGCCGCGATGGCATCGGGTACCATTCTCGGCCGCCTTCTCGACGATTTGACAATCTACGAAGTCGATGGACCAAGTATTCCCGATCCCGAACCAATGCGGCTACTTCACCACGCCGAAAACGCGCGTGGTGGCATGCCGATTTACGCCCTCGAGCCATCGATGGATGACGAGGGCTGGATTGAATGGATGACCCGCGCGGCCGACGAACAAGTCTCGATATCTTCACTTCTATCGAGCATCACTATCGGACGGCGATGGAAGAAATTGCGAGCCGCCGCCGTCAGCCGCGTCGCCGCAGCGAAAGGAGTCGATTCAGAACTGGGCGCCGCGGCTGCCTCAAGCGCAGCCTGGTGGATTGAGGAGAATAAGGGTCTGAGCGAAGAACTCCGAGAGGAGCGTTGCTCACGCTTGGTAGCACGTATGCGGGGGGCATTGGCAAATCTTCGCGAGGGCAGGGTTGATGACTCGGAGGCGCGAGGGCCTTCTCTGATGGTTCCTGTCCATCAACCTAGATTGCACTCGCTGGTCGAGGCTTTCGAAGGCTGGCCGGACGCTGAACCGGTAAACACGCTGGGCGCACAGGAGGACTCGTGATGGAAGAAGATGGCAGAATCCGCGTCAACGTTCAGACGCAGACGTTTCGATTTATTCCAGGCAAGCCGATTATTCATGATGATGCGGTTCGGCTCGCTAAAGGAATCAAGTCGGGGCCTTGGGTTGTGATTAGTCACAAGGAACCGCGAGCGACCTTCGTAGTCGAAGAGGCTGGCAGCGTTCTCGTGCACGGAATTTCGAGACTCGAGGTCGCTCGACTGGTTATGCAAGAATTATTGCTCAGCCTCGGAATGTCTGAGGAAGGACTTCGTTCCGAGGCTGGTGATATGCTGATTAGTTTCTCTTTTGGACGCGCCGTTTTGCTAGATTTGGCTTCGGCGCGCTTCGCGGACGCAACGAAAGATGACCGGATTGGATGCGTCCGCATCGACGCCAAGCGTCATGATTGTGAGATTCTGGTCTTCAACAATGGACATGGCGTCGTCACAGGACAATCCTCCAAGCGCGTCGCTGAGATGGCGGTGCGCCACTGGGCGGCACAGCTCGATGAGGAAGGCGCATTGGCATGAGCGCGGTTGTCGACGGGCGCTGGCAAGGGCCGGTCGTCGACCAACACATCCACCTCGATCGCTCGAATCGCTATCTGGCTGCAGTCGAGGAATTCGTTCGAGTCGGTGGAACCGGCATGATGTTGGTTCACAAGCCATCATTCGGTGGAAAACTGCCGATTGACAAGGACGGATATCGCGCGGTTTACAACGATACTCTGGAGATGGCCGCTGAGGTCCGCGAGCGCTTTGACATCACGGTGGGAGTCGTACTTGGACCTCATCCGGTCGCTTGGGAGCACCAGATTGCAGACTTAGGAATGGAGCGCGCGAGCGAGTTGCATCTTGAAGCGGTCCACCTCGCCCTCAAACACATCGAAGCAGGAGATGCTCAATGCTTGGGCGAGGTTGGAAGACCGCACTATCCAGTGAGTGATGAGACTTGGGCGGCCGCCAATGAAAATCTCGCTGAAATCATGGCGGCAGCCGCAGGATCAAGCACCCCAATTCAACTTCATGTCGAAGATGCCGGTGCCCAGACTTACGCCGAACTCGCAACGATGGCCAATAGTGCAGGACTGCCGCTTAGTCATACGATTAGACACTATGCTCCAGCCGACGTTTCAGCAGATTTCACGCACGGCCTCGCCTGCACCGTCAGTGTTGGGCGAGGCAGTATCGAGGGCTTGTTAGCAAGCCACGCATCGACCTCGTCCCCATGGGGAATGGAAACCGATTACCTCGATGACCCGCGCCGTCCCGGCGCGGTTCTCGGCCCCAAAACAATCCCAAAACGAACTAACGAATTGTGTGCAGCCCTTCTGGCAGAGCACGATAGGACCGAGGTCGAGGAAATCCTCACAAGGGTCCATTCGAAATGGCCTAGCCAGCTGTACGGCTTGGAATTTTGATATCATTTCCAGAAGGGAGAACGGAGCTTCGGAGTAAAAATGAATACACCACCCATGACCATGAGCACTAGGAAGCTGAAGAATAACTGCAAATCTCCGAAAGGTAGTGGATAACCAGCGACCTCAAAGATCATCTTCCAAAGTGGCACATTAATTGGCAGGAAGATGAAGAGCATCGCAACACCGAGTCGCTGTCGTAGAAGCACGAACTGGCGACTCGACAACCCCTTTTGAAATCCGGAGGTGCGCAGGCCTCGACTTACGAACCGAATCGGTCAAAGGTGAGACTTCGGTGGGGCGGTTTGCGCGTTCATGGTGTAGGGGTTAGCACAAGAGGTTTCCAACCTCTTAGCCCGGGTTCAAATCCCGGTGAGCGCACCACCTATCTCCGGGTCTGATTAGTCACGATAATCGAGCCGATTGATTCGAACCATCTTCACTCTACATTTGCCCACTGTGAAGGATTCAAAGAGTGCGGACCAAACGGTCCGACAGATGACGCGCGCCATGGCTTCCGGAATCGCCAGAGATTCTTCTGACTTGGAAGAAGAGTCGCAAATCATCGGTCGGCAAATATGGCGAATTTTGCCCTATGTCACTCGTTATTGGCAGCGCGCCTTAGGTGGAATTATCGCCAATGTCTTCGCGCGCGCCTTCGATCTGATACCCTTCATCGCGATCGGAATGGCTGCAGATTACTACAATCCGAACAATTCGACATTCTCTGACTCGAGAATAGAGAGTATCGTCACTTCTGACCTCATCCCATCATTCGGTCCAATCGGCTCGATAGAAGTTGGATTCGGACTCCTGATAATCTTCTCATTCTCGATGCTCGCAGTATTCCAAGGATTCAGCAATCAATTGTGGCAGTCTGTCGCCTACAAGGCTCAGCACGACATCAGAATGGATGCGACGATGTCGCTGATGGATATGGAGGCCTCATATTTCGAGACGAGACAGACTGGAAATCTGATGTCGGTACTATCTGCAGACGTCGCCCAGTTGGAAGACATCATCTCGGATTCCAGTACGAGCATCATCCGTATCATCACCACATTCGCAGTGGCTTTCGGCATTATGTTCTGGATGTCACCTAAACTGAGTGTAATCCTAATCACGCCGCTAGTTCTCATCGTCCCGATGGTTGTCTGGTTCTCGACTCGAGTCCAGCGCCGTTACAAAAGGCAGCGCGAGAGCACCGGCGGTATCATCGCCATTCTCGAGAATGTCCTATCGGGAATCACCGTGGTTCAGGCTTACAATGCAACCTCTTTCGAAGGGGCGAGAATCGAGAGTCAGAGTGGAGATTACAGAGATCAAGCGATTCAGGCGGCATTCCTTCGAAATCGCTTCATTCCCGGCATCTACGTCGTCGCTGGAATCTCCTTCGGCCTACTCGTCTCAGCCGGAGGTTGGGTTATGTCGACTGGCGAGATCAGTGTTGGGCAATTTGTCACATTCTTGCTCGTCTCGACGAGGATGACCATGCCGATGTTCATCCTCGGGATGCTGTTGAATCAACTTCAGAAAGGCGAGGCTGCTGCTCGACGAGTTTTCGCTATTATCACCCTCGAGCCATCAATTTCTGACTCCGAGGGTGCTATCGTTCTGGACGAGCCGATAACCTCAGTCTCTTTCGACGGCGTAACATTCGCTTACCCTGGAACGCCGGTCAACGTGCTCAACGATGTCTCTTTCGATGTCCAAGCGGGGGGCTTCCTCGGCATCATGGGACACACTGGGGCTGGTAAATCGACAGTGCTGAAATTGGTCGAAAAATTCTACCAGCCACAGGTTGGATCTGTTCGTATAAACGGCAGTGACATCAATGAATTCACGATTCATTCAGTCCGTTCACGAATCGGATTCGTTAGTCAGGATCCATTCCTCTTCTTCGGTTCCGTGCGCGACAATGTCGCTTATGCGCGCGAGGCCAGTATCGACGAGGTTCGCCTCGCGCTCGAAACAGCAGGAGCATGGGAATTCGTCTCGCAGATGGAAGATGGAATTGACTCGATGGTCGGTGACCGTGGTGTTCGACTTTCAGGTGGACAGCGCGCTCGCATTAGTCTGGCCCGAGCTCTTCTGATGAACCCAGACGTCTTGATTCTGGATGAGGCGAGCGCGGCTCTCGACGCTGAGACTGAGAAGAGAATTCAACAGTCGCTTTTCGGCGGTGGTAACGGCTCTAACGGCAAGAAGCGACTCACCCTAGCAGTCGCTCATAGGCTGGCGACAATTCGCAACGCCGACGAGATTATTTCGATGGTCGACGGGGTAATTGTCGAGAGAGGAACTCACGTCGAACTTATCTCCAACGAGAGTGTTTATGCCTCGCAGTGGGCTATTCAGACCGGCGAAATCGACGCAGAAGATTGAGGTAAAGATTGACCTGTATTCATCGCAGAGGATTCAACATGATTGAATGGGTCAGGGTTGAGGCGGGTCGAGCTGAGATCGGTTCTCAGAATCGCTCAATCCTCTTCGGAGGCATTGGCCCGAAGCACATGGTCGATCTGAAGTACGCATATGAGATTTCGAAAAACCCAGTTCCGGCAGGTGAAGCAGAGGCTCTTATCGAAGCCAAGGAAGCGGGATTGTCGAGTGAGTCAGAGTGGGCGGTAGCTCTTGCTCAGGGTGCAATCACAGGAAGTGGAGAACTCGAGAAACTCTCCGACCGCTGCAAAGGCACCTACTGGGGTAAGTCCCTCGACGGCCGACCACACTGGATGGGCGACTGGCAATTCCGCATCTGCAAGCAGTGGAAAGACAGCACTCCAAGCACGAGGCTTGTTGCGCGCGAGGCGAGACAACCCGAATTCGCGCGCTTAGTGAGAGTTGAGATGGTCAGGGAGTACGACCCCGATGCTCCAACATTACCTGCTAATCGAGATACGGGACGACTGCTAAGAGAAGAGTCGTCAATCATCCTTGGTTTTGGCATCGCACCATCCTTCGTCTGGGCTTACTTCAACGCGAGCCCAGGCTATATCGAGAGCGGCTGGCCTGGGCTCGTCCTTGGTGGAATCATTTTCGGACTAATCACCAGTATCTTCTGGCGTCCGAAGACCACATCTTACCGCATCGGACGAAATTGTGGCAAGCTCAAGCCAAATGAGTAATCTGAAACTGAAGTTCTCAATCTCGAGACCTGTCGTCGATTTGCAGTCCGGGTCGTCCGGTGAAGATACGCCACTTTCCACGCAGAACTCCCATGCCGTAATTCCAATGCAGAGTGTAAGTCACAATCGATGAGAGGAAAATTGTCCAAGGTGTTTTACTTGGTGAGTTACCTTTAGCCGATCCGAACCAAGCGAGCAGATTGTAGAGAAGAATCAGTGTGAGCAGAGTATGAACTCCTACTCTTGGCCAACCCAATGGGACTGTGTCGAAGCTCATATCCCAGAATTCGGGCCAAGCCAAGCCATCGTACGCGAGCCCCCAGAAGAAGAAGGCAAAGGCGGCTGTAACAATCGGCGGGAAAGCCGCCGTCATCGAGTGCGTGAAAGCATGTAATTCAGGGTGCTGATGGCTTGCGAGGGTGCGTACCATGCCGTAATTACCAATCTGTTTCTTGACTCGAGAAAGGTCGCGGCGACGGTGCCACATCACCGCGGTTCGGTCTGTCCACAACTTGTGTCCAGCCGATCGAATACGATGGTCGAGAATGACATCCTCGGCGCCGATCGAACCTTCGTCGAAGCCGCCGACCTCCTCGAGGACCGAGCGGCGATATGCTGAATTCACGCCGGGCAATTGAGTGACTTCCGAGAGTTCAGAATCGCCAACTTTCCCATAATTTGTGCCGGTGGTGTAGATAGTAGAACAGAATGCGACATCGATGACTCGCTGCCACAGTGTCGATTCTTCAGGGGGAGCGAAGTTAGGC
Organism: Candidatus Thalassarchaeaceae archaeon; assembly: GCA_013329905.1. Taxonomy (GTDB): domain Archaea; phylum Thermoplasmatota; class Poseidoniia; order Poseidoniales; family Thalassarchaeaceae; genus MGIIb-O1; species MGIIb-O1 sp8684u. The sequence goes on from DUJH01000014.1 coordinate 53,879, forward strand.
CCGCCTACTCCTGCAACATCCTCTCGTTCGAACCATCGAACCAGATTCGCAACCCAATCTTTCGGTACAATGACATCGTCATCGGTGAATAGGATAAGTTCTGACTCAGTCGCCTGAAGAGCCACATTGCAAGCGTCAGCGCGCGTGCGCGAGCCAGCATCGTCGACAAAGCGCATGCCAGCGGCCTCAGCCGCTGATTTCCCAAGATCATTTCCAGGTCCGACAACCACGATCTCGAGAGGACCTCCGTAGGTTTGGGAGCCTAAGCCATCGAGGGCGATGGCCAACTCATCGGCATTCCGAACGCTCGGAATAATCACGCATACACTTGGCTCGGCCACACTCCGCCGTAGCCGACTCCCATTTCAACGGCTCTCACCAAATGTCACAGAGAATTGACATCAAGGATCGTTACTGACTCGGGGCGCGAGGAAGTAAGTCCAAGCTGCGCCGCCATCGTTCGAGTTCCACGAAAGTCTCAGAGGATACCTATCTTGGAACTCGACCGTTACCTCCTCGGTCAGCCCGCTTGCCAACTTGCGGCTAAGGGGGTCGAGGAACTGCAACGAATAGGTCGAATGCGTCGGCTTCGGCGCAACCAATTCCGACATCTCTCCAGCGTCGAAGCGGACATTGACTCCTTCTCCAGCCTCCACAGTCACTGAGACAGTCATCTGATTCTTGTCGAGGCTAAGATCAACCAGTTCTCCGACGAACTTCGCCGCGCGCAGTGCTCGCGACAGCCTCTCAGCACTCAGAGTCGCCTTACAATCGAAATCAAGCTCAGGCTGGCGCGGCTCATTGATCGAACCTGTGTCGAGCCCACGCAGAATGCGGTGAACCTCGCCGACTCGTACATTGATTGCGCCAGTCGCACCATCGTAATCCAACTCGACCAAATCATTAGGTCCGGCGAGGGTCAAAAGATCGCGAAGCTTTCCAAGTTCGAGCCCAATCTCGACTGGCTCAACTTCGTAAGTCTCGAAGCAGGCATCTGATACCGTCACCGATAGTAGTGCCACGTGGGAGCCATCGACAACGGTCGTGCTCAAACCATTCTCACCCCAAGTGAGTTTTGCTTCCTCGGTCAGCACCGAGAGTAAATCGACGATCTCTCGCATGAGTTGCTGTTTGGCAGTTACTCGAAGCATTCCAACACCTACTTTCCTTCCCTCCAACGGGGGGTTCTTCATGCTTCTGTAATGAGTCTCCAGACTATATCAATCCACTACGACCCACTTCGTGGGTCGATCAATGATTCATTGATATTCGCGGAATCTGTGCCCACATCCTTCACACGTGCAGATTTTAGTCTCCGGCTCATCGCTCGAACGAGTCTGCATCAGCACGATGAAAATTCGATCCTCATCGCATTTCGGGCAGAGATAATCGCCGACCCACAAGGTACCTCTGGCGACTTCTTCCTCAACAACTTCAGTCAAGTGTTTGAGCGAGGTCGCAGAGGATTTTGCAGTGGTTTTGGAGAGGTCGATGGTCTCACCAGTCATTGGGTCGATGAACTCTGCACCCTTACCATCCGAGCCTCCGGCAGGGCCTTCGTAACCGCATTTGTAGTCGGTGCACCTGATACTGTCATCGGGTTGAATGAATCCAAGTGTACCACATTCCGGACAGAACATATGCTAACCTCCTAATGCTGTGTAGTCACAGACCTTTCATCGCTGGATGAATAGGCATTTCAAGGTTCTTAACAATAGAATCTGCTTGAATCAGCCAATTGTGGCCGTTGCGAGGCGCCATCCCAACCACGCTAATGCTATGCTTCCGAGGATTGTCGTCACTACCATGGTCGCAGTTGTCGAGGGGCTTGATTCTGCTAGACGAATAGTGTCTACGGCGAAGGCTGACATCGTGGTGAAAGCCCCCAGCACGCCCGTTCCGAAGAGCAGGATTGCTTCATCGCTCACTGCGGCTCCGGCTGCCGCGGCTCCGAGGAGAAGTCCGAGGAGCAGTGAACCTGCGAGATTCGCTGTCATGGTCCCCCATGGCATGGTGTCTGCCGGTAACCACTGCTGGAGCGCGTAACGGGCGACTGCTCCGATGGCTCCGCCGGCTGCGACGAGGGCTGCGAGCCTGAGGTCCATGTTCGCGGGCGGGCTTGCTGGTTCTTGACCGCTTCCGAGAGGTGGGGGGTTAGTAGCGCGGGATTCAAGCGGAATGGACTTCCCGGGATACTCGTGAAACTGCATTACGACTGGCGTTTGTCTCGCGTCATCGATGGCGACGGAGTCGTCCACGATGAGGTAACATGGACGGGCAAGCGCTCGGCCGGGGCTATTGCTGACCGCTTGTGGGATTTACAACGCGGACGTCTGAGCCCAGAGGCGAGGACGCTGGCCAAGCGCTTCCCGGATGCGCAGGCCGATGGTCTGGGCGCGATGTCCGATACGGACTGGCCTGCGCTTGATGATGAAGAATCAAAATTATTCGAGGCGGCTGCACCTATTCTTGCCAAGCGAGGTGTTGCTAACGCGGCTGGTGATACCGACCGCCGCCTCGACATGCTCGTATCCGCCGCAGCAGAGTTGCGGTCGGCTTGGACTACTAGCGAGGCACGTTGCGTCGAATGGACTGGATTATTCCTATCCGAAGTTGATCTTGATGCGCAGCGCGACGATATTCCTGCAGCGGTGGCTGGAGCCGATTCAATCGAGTCCGCCGCCACCGCTCTTTCTGTTAATCCACCAGCCCACTTACCCAGCGAGATCGAATGGCAGGCGATTCGCGAACACGCCCGTGGTGTGGTCGAATTGACCGATCGGTTAGCTGCTCACGAGGACGCAATCCGCGCTCTCGCCCATCAACATGTGCCGAGCCTTGCCGCACTAATCGGCCCGCTCGGAGCCGCTCGATTGGTTACCCTCGCGGGCGGCCGCGAGCGCCTCTCCCGCATGCCATCAGGTTCTCTCCAAGTTCTCGGTGCGCATGCCGCAATGGCAGCACACCGCCGTGGTGCACCACCACCCAAGCACGGAGCCATCCTATTCAGCATGCCACAGATTTCCCGCTCCCCGCGATGGGTCCGTGGAAAAATCGCTAGATTCCTTGCCGGCAAGGCCTCCATAGCAGTCCGTTGCGATCATTTCGGTGGAGAAACATGGGACGAGGAGAAGGTGTCTGAAATCCACAAGGAAACTGAGGCGATCAAGGCCAGATTTCCAAGACCTCCCAAGCGTCGGTGAATGAGATGCCCAAGCCACTCAAACTCGCATGGGGAATCCGAAAAGAGGGCCGAAGCCTCTGGACTCGCAACGCAGTCAAAGGAGTCTCAGTTCGTGCAGAGAGACGCAAGAAGGACGGACGAAACGAGTGGCGCCGCTGGGACCCAAGTCGTTCGAAAGTTGCCGCAAGTCTACTCAAAACTCGTGGGTCAGCAGCGGCTCTATTGCCTGAACCCGGCTCTACTTGCCTCTATCTTGGATCTTCTTCTGGAGGTACAGTCAGCCACATCCATGACAATGTCTGTGGGGCTGGCAACCATCACGGAGGGCAGGTTATCGCAGTCGATATCTCTCCGAGAATGATGCGTGATTTAGTAAAACTCGCCGAGCGCCGGCCGGGACTTGTTCCGGTTCTAGGCGACGCCCGAAATCCGTTGGTAATCGCACCCTATTTGCGAGGAAAGGCCGAGTGGCTGCATCAGGATTTGAGCATCGGCGACCAAGCCGAGACCTTCGTCCGCATGACCTCCGCCTTCCTCGCCGATGGCGGCACCGCTCTTCTATCATTGAAAGCCGCTAGTGAGCGGTGGATGGAAGGTGGCGATGACGCCAGATATCAGCATACAAAAGGCCTCATCGAAAACTGCGAACACCTCGATTTAATCGAGGT
>DUJH01000014.1:58032-58633 GCA_013329905.1 Candidatus Thalassarchaeaceae archaeon
TTTTGTCAGGGTGGTTTTGATAATTTGAGGTCTCACTCATTTTCACTGCACCCATGATTAGAGGAATTATCGCTAGTGGCTGGCAACAAACCAAAGATAAAATTGCAATGACTAGTGCAATGATAATCATCGCTGACGTGCTTTGAGGGACTGACATTCCCTGACCTTGACTGACGAAAATCTGCTGGGGGGCGGAAACTAGCGCATTCGGAACTCCTTGCAGATCTCCCCCTTCTCCCTGCCACCAGGGCTCATCGGAATCTTCAGTCATTCGGGGACCCTCCAAGGATTAGTACGTGCCAGCTGATGCAGCAACGGCGAAGATGATTATCAACAGGTATAATCCGACGAATGCGATAGTCAGTCCGATAGAAATCCATCCAATAATCTTAGCAGCATTTGCCAATCCTTGATCTGGATGTCCGGGATGCTGCTTGGTGATTTCCAACGCTGAACTCGCCATGATTACTCCGGGGATCGCGGTGCAACAGGAGAATCCCATGAGGCCAACAACCGACAGAACAAGAGCAACAGTCGCCTGTGTTTGAGGATACTGGCCGACGTTCATCGGGTTGCTCATTCCTTGAACATAGAGAACTTC
>DUJH01000014.1:58818-59268 GCA_013329905.1 Candidatus Thalassarchaeaceae archaeon
TGGCTGTGCTTCACCAGAGATTACATTCGTTGCTGGAGGTGCGCCTTCTTCAGCCACGACTATTCGTGGGATAGTCTTGGTTTAAGAGAATCTCCGTCTTTCAGGAATGCTCCGTCGCTCAGGCTTCTGCAATAACAACGACGACTGCCAATAACAAGTAGAACCCGATGATTACAATCCACAATCCGATAGTAATCCATCCAACAATCTGAGCTGCCTTTGCCAATCCTTGATCTGGATGGCCGGGATACTGCTTGGTGGTTCCCAGTGCAGTATTTGCCATGATAACTCCGGGAACTGCGGTACAAAGGCCGCACATCATGAGGCCAACAACCGATAGAACAAGAGCGACAACCGCCTGTGTTTGGGGATACTGGCCGGCGTTCATCGGGTTTCCTTGAACATAGAGAACTTCGGCTTGACTCGCTGGCTGTGCTTCACCAGAGATTA